>CAYSHJ010000333.1:0-13103 GCA_964430385.1 uncultured Planctomycetaceae bacterium | reverse complement strand
GACGCGGCATCGACTTGCGGTCGCACGCCAGTCAGCCGATGAGCGAACGACTTATCGAACAATCCGATCGGTGTTACACAATGACGCAACATCACCGAAATTGGATTTTGGAGCATCACCCGGAAACGGCCGACCGCGTGCAGTTGTTGTCACGCGACGGCACTGACATCTCAGACCCGATCGGCGGCGGCCGAGACGAATACGCCGCCTGTGCGGCCAGTATTGAAAACCATCTCGCAAAGATCCTCGACGAAGTGTTGTGACCAGGAAGTTCCGCCTTAGCCCGGACTAAGCCGAACCTCGCGCGTCTTCCGACAAGAAACAAACTCTCCGCCACTCACAGAACCAAGACCATGAAAATTGCCGTCGCCAGTGACCATCGTGGAGTCAACGTCAAGCAAAAGATCGTGCGTCAACTGCTGGACCTTGGACACGAAGCCATTGACCTCGGCCCGGCCTCGACGGAGAGCGTCGATTACCCGGACTACGCCGCGAAAGTGGCCGCCGCCGTGGCGACCAACGCCGCGGAACGCGGCATCTTGATCTGTGGCACCGGCATCGGCATGTGCATCGCCGCCAACCGCTACCCCGGCGTGCGGGCCGCTCCCTGCCACGACGACCTCACCGCCGAAATGAGCCGCCGGCACAACGACGCCAACGTCATGTGTCTCTCGGCCGATTTGCTCGGCGAGCATCTCATCAACCGCATGGTCGAGATTTGGGTGAAGACGCAATTCGAGGGTGGGCGCCACGCGCGGCGACTTGAAAGAATTGAACAGAACGTGACTGAGTTTCAGGTCGGAAAGAAGTAGAACCGGATCGTCAACCTAGGGAGGGACAGCATGGATCTCGGCTCGCTGAGATACGCGAAGACGCACGAATGGTTGCACGTCGCCAACGACGTGGGCACGATCGGCATCACCGACTTCGCCGTGAAAGAATTGACAGACTTGGTCTACATCGACTTGCCCAAAGTCGGCCGAACGCTGACGGCCGGAGATATTTTCGGTGAAGTCGAAAGCGTAAAAGCGGTCAGCGATTTGTACGCGCCAGTTTCCGGCGAGGTGATCGAGGTCAACGCAAATTTGCCCAACGATCTGGACGCTTTGTCGCAAGATCCGTTCGGTCGCGGTTGGCTGATGAAGATTCGCCTGAGTAATCCGGCTGAGACCGGCAAGCTGATGGATCGGGCGACCTACCAAGAAGAATGCGCGGCGGGGCACTGAGCGGCCGCAGTCGCGAAATCGCAAGAATTGAGCCGATCGACTTCGAACTAGAATCTTGCGAAATTCAGCGACGATCCTTGACAACTTTTCCGCGTGGTGCGTGAGGCACGTCGCCAACGTGCCCCACTCAAACGGAGGCTTGTGTGGCATACCTCTTCAACACTGCTGAGCAACAGCGCGAGATGCTGAAGGTCGTCGGTGCCAGTTCGATCGGTGAACTGTTCGATCAAGTCCCAAGCGAGCTGCGGCTAGACCGGCCGCTCCAATTGCCGCCGCCGATGAGCGAACTGGAATTGGAATCGCATCTGCGGGAGTTGGCCGGCCGTAACTTAGGTTCGGGCGCGCGGACCTGCTTCCTGGGTGGAGGCATTTACGACCACTTCATCCCCGCCGCTGTCGATGCCATCGCCGGCCGCGGCGAGTTTTACACGGCCTATACGCCGTATCAGGCCGAAGCCAGCCAAGGGAGCTTGCAGGCGTTCTTCGAATACCAAACGCTGATCTGCCAACTCTCCGGCATGGATGTCTCGAACGCCAGCCTTTACGAAGGGGGAACGGCTGTCGTCGAAGCGGTGCTGATGGCTCAGCGGATCACGCAACGACGTCAGAAGGTTGTTGTGCTCGGCTCGGTCCATCCGGAGTATCGCGACACGCTGAGGACGTACGTCCGGCACCTCGACTGCGATGTCGTCGTCGTGCCGACGCCGCAGGGCTTTGCCGATCCGAATGACGTCACGCGGCTGATCGACGAGCGGACCGCTTGCGTCGTCGTGCAGCATCCGAACTTCTTCGGGTGCCTCGAATCGCCGCGAGACATCTTCGCCGCCGCGAAACAGCGCGGGGCGTTGGCGATCAGCCTGTTTGATCCGATCAGCTTGGGCATTTTGCAACGGCCGGCCGAAGTCGGAGCCGACATCGCCGTCGCCGAAGGACAATCGCTCGGCATCCCATTGCAATATGGCGGGCCGTATCTCGGCATTATGACCTGTCGACAAGAATTCGTTCGGCAGATGCCCGGCCGGTTGGTGGGAGAAACCGTCGATCGCAATGGCCGCCGCTGTTTCGTGCTCACGCTGGCGACGCGCGAACAACACATCCGCCGCGATCGTGCGACGAGCAACATCTGCACGAACCAAGGACTACTCGCGTTACGAGCAACCGTCTACCTCTCGCTGCTCGGCCCGCAAGGACTGTACGAGGTCGCTGAGTTAAGCTGCCAAAAGGCTCATTACGCCGCGCAGCAGTTGGCTTCGATCCCCGGCATTGAACTCGCGTTTGATCGGCCGTTTTTCAAAGAGTTCGTGATCCGCTGCCGCGACGGCGCGGACGAGGTCACTCGCCGCGTTCGAGCCGCCGGTTTCGACATCGGTCCCGCTCTCAGCCGCTTTCCAACCCTCGCCGACGAATATGCGTCATCGGCGAACGATTGGTTGCTCCTTGCGGTGACCGAGTCGCGAACAAAGGCGCAGATTGATAGCCTCGCAGAGTCCATCCGAAAGTAGCCCCAACCAACCGCATTCCGGATTGATATCCTCGGAGGTCAGCATGCGACGTCGTGATTTTTTCCAAGATGTCTCCGCGTTCTTTGCGGCCATGACAGGATCAGCAGTTTGTGGCTTCCCAAATTTCACTCGCGCTGACGAAACAAAGCCGGCGGCAAGCATCAATGACGCGGAGTTCCTGAAGCGTTGGATGAACCTATCGGACGACGACGTGAAGCAGATTGTTCGTCGAAACATCCACGGTCTCGTGAGGGCGGCTCATGCCTACATTGACGCTCAGGACACATTCCCTCCAGCCATCGTCCCGAATCCCAAGCTGCCTGCCGAGAAACGATTGAGCGGTCTTGTGCTACTGCTTCCATACTTCCAGGTCGATTCTTGGATCGACAAAGGTAAGCCGTGCTTCGACGAGGCAACGGTAAAACTCGCGAAGGAAACCTACGCCTCAATTGAGCTCACGAAGGCCTGGGACGATCCGATCAATTTGAAAGCAGCCAAGACGGTGATCCCGGCATTCCTCTCTCCACGTTGCGGTCCGATTCGCGACCAGCAAGGTTTCGCAGTGTCACACTTCGCTTTTGTTCGCGGCAGTTCGAACGACTTTGACAGTGCCTTTCCGGGAGACAAAGGTGTCAAACTGCTGGACATCAAAGACGGCACATCGTGTACCTTGGCGTTTGGTGAAATATCGCATGATTTAGGACCGTGGATTGCCGAAGGATCTTCGACTGCCCGGCAACTTCACCTCCAAGAAAACAACAGGCCGGGAACTTTCGGCAGTCGCGACAACAAAACTTGTTGGTTTTCACTGTGCGATAGCAGTTCTTGTCTCTTCCGATTTGACAAGTTGAAACCAGAGACTTGGCGAAGCCTCGCGACTCGGTCGGGTGGCGAAGTCATCGACCGTGATGACTTCGATTCGACCGATTCGACGAAAGACTAACAAACGTCGAAGGTCGTATTTTGGCCATACTCTGGCTGACATGATCGCCAGCTTGGGATAAGTTGCCGCCGTCGTTTCGTGGCCAAGAACGTGGGAGAGTGCTCATGGCGGTCCGCAGTCCTCCATATCCAGCGTTAATCGGGCGAGTACGTACTGGGCAACACGCTCAACGAGGTCTCGAAGGCGTCGCGCAAACGATTTTCCAAAAAACCCGTCCACAGTTTTCGCATCGGCGCATGATCCGACTAGAATCCCGTTTCGGAGGCCAAGCCATGAATCTGACTGCTCAGCAACTGCAAGTCGTGCAGCGCGGTGAGCCGCTGCGTTTTGTGGACCCAGACGTGAATGCCGAATTTGTGGTGCTGCGAGCGGATCAGTTTGATCGTGTCCGCTTGCTGTTCGATGCCGACGACTTCGATCCTCGCGAAGCGATGCCGCTGATCTGGCAGGCCATGAAAGACGATTGGGAAGACCCAGCGATGGACGTCTACGACCACTATCCGGAGACGCCATGACCAGCCGAGGCGACGTGGTAATCATCCAGTTTCCGTTCGCCGTCGGCATGGCGGGCAAGATTCGCCCTGCGGTCATCGTGCAGGCGGACGCCTACAACCGCAAGTTGCAGAACACCATCGTGGCTGGTGTCTCCAGCAATACGCGTCTCGCGAAGTCGGAGCCAACGCAGCTTTTCGTCGATCCGACAACTCCCGAAGGAGCATCGTCGGGTTTGCTCCAACCATCGGCGGTCAAATGCGAGTCACTTTTCACAGTCGCTGTCTCGGAGATTCATCGCACGATCGGTCGCCTGTCCGACAACTTGCTGGAACAGTTGGACGATTGCCTGAAAACGTCTCTTGGCTTGAGTTGACGAACACGGTTCGGTCGAGTCGACTTGGTTTTCCGCCGAACTTTGGGCAAGTAAACTTCGCTCGCCACTCATGGCGGAAAGGCGACAGAGATGCGAAACCGACAGGCGACGAATTTGCTCTTTGAACTCTCGCAGCCGGGACGGCGGGCGGCGACGTATCCGGCGTGTGATGTGCCGTCGCGACCGATTGGCGAGTTGTTGCCGGCGGAGCACCTCGCGCAGGAATCGCTTGAATTGCCGGAGCTGACGGAGCCGGATGTCATACGGCACTTCACGAATTTGTCGACGTTGAACATGTCGGTCGACACGCACTTCTATCCGCTCGGGAGTTGCACGATGAAGTACAACCCAAAGCGGCACGAACGGCTCGCGTCGCTGCCGGGGTTGGTTGACTTGCATCCGTATCAGGCCGAAAGCGGGCAGCAAGGGATGTTGGCCGCGATGTTCGAGCTGCAACAGATGCTGGGCGAGATCGCCGGGCTTCCGGCCGTGTCGCTGCAACCCGCGGCGGGCGCTCACGGTGAGCTAACGGCATTGCTTGTCGCCGCCGCGTATTTTCAAGACCGTGGCGAGAAACGGACGCGAGTCCTTTTTCCACAGAGTGCTCACGGCACGAACCCCGCCAGCGCGGCGATCGCCGGGTTCGATTGCGTGCAACTGAAAGGCAGGGCGGACGGCCTTGTCGATCTCGACGAATTGAAGGCGAACCTCGACGAAATGACCGCCGTGTTCATGATCACGAACCCGAACACGCTCGGCATTTTCGAGCGCGACATCGCGAAGATTGCGCACTTGCTGCACGACGTCGGCGGATTGGTCTACATCGACGGCGCGAACATGAACGCCATTTTGGGCATCACTCGTCCGGGCGACTTTGGCGGCGACATGATGCACTACAACGTTCACAAGACCTTCACCGGCCCGCACGGCGGCGGCGGCCCCGGCGCGGGACCGATCGCGGTCCGAGATTTCTTGGCCGATTATCTCCCCGGCCCCATCGTCACTCTCCGCGAGACAGCGAACGGACCACAGTTTGAACTCACGAATCCATCCAAGAGCATCGGTCGCGTACGGAGCCACTTTGGCAATGTCGGCATTTTGCTGCGCGGGTATTGCTACTTGCGGACGCTCGGTGCCGCCGGCCTGCGGGGCGTCTCCGAGCAAGCGGTGCTGAACGCGAACTATCTGCGCGAGAAACTGCGCGACTTGCTGCCGGTGCCTCACGGCGAGCGGTGCATGCACGAGTTCGTCGCATCGGCTGAACGGGTGCAAAAGGAACGGGGCATCTCCGCAATGGAGATTGCCAAACGGCTGCTCGATTTCGGATTCTATGCACCGACGGTCTATTTCCCGCTCGTTGTCCCTGAAGCCTTGATGATCGAACCGACCGAAACCGAATCAAAAGCCACGCTCGACGCGTTTGCGTCCGCGATCGGCGAAATCCTCAGCGAGTCTCCTGAGTTCTTGCACAGCGCGCCACACGCGACGCCGGTTTCGCGGCCCAACGAAGTTCAAGCTGCACGCCAACTCATTCTGCGATGGACGCAATGCACTCCTGGCTCGCTCCGATCCAACTGATTGTCGAAGACTCGCCGCAGACGGGTACCTGGAACATGGCCCTCGATGAGGCATTGCTCGAGGAGTCATTGCGGACAGGAGATGCCTTCCTTCGTCTGTACCGTTGGTTGGAAGCCACCGTTTCTCTGGGGTACTTTCAGAAGGCCACCGACTGCGACACGAGCGAGCATTTGGCGACTTTGCCCGTCGTGCGGCGACTTTCTGGCGGCGGTGCGATCCTGCACCACCACGAGCAGACGTATTCGTGCTGCCTGCCGCCGAAACACCCACTCGCCAGCCAACCGTTAAAGCTTTACGACCTCATCCACTCGGTCGTCATCGAATTCCTGAATGAACAAGGCGTCACCGTGGCCCCTCGCGGAAAAGAGGCCCGCGCCGCCACACCGGAACCGTTTCTTTGCTTTCTACGCAAAGCTTCCCCCGACTTGGTGGTTCACGGACACAAAGTTTTGGGCAGCGCCCAACGTCGCCGCCGAGGTGCTGTCTTGCAGCATGGCAGTTTGCTGCTGCGCGCGTCGGAGTTCGCTTCCGACTTGCCAGGTTTGCTGGATTTGGCCCCTGAAATCCGCTGGGACGACTCGACCGCGGAGTGTCTTGGCGATCGGATGGCCAATAAGCTGGGATCGTCCGCTCGACGGGCACAGCTCTCTGAAGAATTGAGAAAGCAGGCGTTGACTTTCAGTAACGTTGGATGTCAAACTCTCGCCCACCTCGCCATTCTTGATGAACAATACCCACATGATATTCGACCCAATTGACAGCCACTAAAGCGACTGGTAGCGTCCTTACACGTCACAGCAGAAACACACGTCACTGAGAAATATCTGAGCTTGGAGCCTTTCCGCTCTCTCTTCTGAGTTGTTGAATTCCAAAAGTTGATTCGGTTGCGGCGTTATCATGCTTGGATTTCATTTCGCCAACGCCAGGTTTTTTTGGGTGTCCGACAGCCAGCCAGGAGCATTTTGTCTCTTGACGTATCTCAAACTCTGTCTCGGGAGTGAGCAGACATGTTGCGGGCCGAACTGAAAGTCGTCGGAGGGAAACAGCACGGCTCTTTGATTGGACTCGAGACCCGCAAGTTTTTGGTCGGACGCGAACAAGATTGCCAAATGCGTCCCTCCAGCGAGTCGGTCAGCCGCCATCATTGTGTCTTCACGCTGGACGAATTCAGCGTTCGCTTGCGAGACCTCGGCAGCACCAACGGCACGTTCGTCAATGGGCAGCGTGTGCATGGGCAAGTCGTGCTGCATTCCGGCGACCGAGTCTTGATCGGAAAGTTGGAATTCGAGATGGTCATTCACGATGCCGTCGCCGTGCAATACGCGCGCGTCGCTCCGTCCACGGGGTCCGATGCCGGCTTCATGTTGACCGACCTCGCGGAGATGCCTGAGAGTGCGCCTGGTGGTGGCGCGGCGACAAACCTCACGCCGACAAGAATCCTGGCCGAAGCACGATCGGAAACCTTAGACACATATGTCATGAAAGCGGACAGCACGGCGATCGTTCCGCGGCTGTCGCCGGCCTCAATCGGGACTGTTGCCGAAACGATCCCGACTCAGGATGAGATTCCGGTTCTGCCACTCCAAGAAACGAGCATGTTGTTTGAGATTCCGGGCGACCATGCAGTCTCGGCGGTTCAGGCCGCGGCACCTGTAGCGGTCACTCCCCCGCTGGCGCCGCAACAGGGAATGCCGATGGCTCCCGGTGCCATGATTTCGCCGTATGGCATGCCCACGGCCATGCCGGGCGGGTATCCGCAACCGACGTATATGCAGGCCCCGTTCGCCAGCTACACGCCGCCCTACATGCCGTCCCCGTATGGGATGCAACAGCCGTTCATGCCGCAGCCGTACTCCGATCCGGCGTACCAACAGATGGCGTATCAGCAACACCTCGCGCAGCAGCACCAGCAGTACGCTCAACAACAGGCGATGATGGCTCAATATGCCCCCCAAGTGGGCCCGCCAGTGATTTCGGAAGACGTTCCCGACACGACCTCGGCCGCAGCTACGATACCTATCAGGTTGCCTCTTCCCGAGGAAACCGGCGCGAAACCGCCAGCGCCGCCACCTGCACCAGTGCCGACCGCGGAAGGAACCGAGGCTCCGCCACCGGCGGTGTCTCAAATTCCCAACCAACAAGTCGCCGCCGATATCATCAAGAAGTTCATGAACCGTCGCTAAAAAAGGGCCTTCGTTTGGCGGCTTTCGCCCTTGTCGCCGTAACGTGCCCGCGAGCCGGAGCCGCCTCGATTTCCTCACCGGTCTCGCTGCCCGAAGGAGTTCCCCCGCCGTGACTGACCCCAGCGCCGCCGCAGCCGCCGCCGAACAACAACGACGATACCGTGAATTCTTGGATCTGCTTCCGCTCGCCATGAACTTGGCGGGACTGCCGCGAAGTGAAGGTGTCCGCTATTACTCGGAAGACCAGATCGAGCTGCGAGCCAATGCGATTCGGCACGCTTTCAAGTTCGCTCGGCAACTGGCCAAAGAGTACATTCAACGGTAACGGACTTCGGAGCCGGTCCGCTCCGCTTGGCGATCACGTCCTTTGGCACACCGGGCCGATTCGCTGAAACCAGCTTGACCGACGGTGAGTATGACTTCGAGACGACGGGGCTTTGGTGACGTCCGCCGTCGGCACTGAACGCTCCGAGATGGGGATCCGGGTTGCGAGTGGACGTCAGCGAGGTCGAGTTAGTCCAAGGTTGCTTGGCTGGCGACGGTGTCAGCCAGCTAAGGTTGGTCGAGCAGTTTCAAGGCATGGTGTTTGGACTCTGCCTGAGAATGCTCGGCCATCGTCAGGATGCCGAAGACATTACTCAGGAAGTCTTCTTGCGAACCTTTCGGCATCTGCGGCATTGGGATCAGGCGCGTCCTTTGCGACCTTGGCTGCTCACCATCGCGGCCAATCGCTGCCGAACCTTTTTGGAAAATCGTGGCCGCCGACCGACCTCGGTGGATTTCTCCGCGGAAGTGCCGGCGGATCGATCTCCGCCGGCTCGGAGTGACGACGCGGAAGAGATCCAAATGGCGTTGCTCAGGCTGCGGCCGGAGTACCGCGAATGTTTTGTGTTGTTCTACCAAAACGAACTGTCGATCGAGGAAGTGGCCGATGTTTTGGGTTGTCCCGAAGGAACCGTGAAGACGTGGCTGCACCGGGCTCGCAAAGAAATCGCAGAGCACTTGCAGCGACGGGGAATTGATCTTGATTGACTATTGACTACTGACTACTGACAGGTTGGCGTCCATCGGCAAACAACTCTCCGAAATCCGTTTTCGAGAAGTCCCACGATGAACTTTCGAGAAGTCCCATGATGAACTGCCTTGAATTTGAAGAACTTCTGCACGAGTCGCATGACGCTCGGAAAACAGACTTGGCTGCCGAACTGCTCGCTCATAGCCAGAAGTGTGCCGCTTGCCGCGAGGTCGCGGCACGGATTCGGCATCTTGAAGACGCTACGGCTGTTTGGAGGAGTCGATTGCCGGACATCGACGTCACCGCCGCCGTGCTTCATCAATTGAGCACAAGCCGATCGGATGTCACGGATTCGCCGATGATCGCTGTTCCGATGATCGCGACGTTACGGCCACATGCGGAACTTCGGCGATCCTCGCCGCGAGCGGGACTTGTCGCGTTGCTGACCAGCGCCGTCGCGCTGATGATCATGGTCAGCGCCGGATGGCGAATCTCGCGGACTGTGTCGGTCGTTCGTCAGCAATCTTCAAAAAGTTCGACAGTCGTTGTCGCGACGGAGCGGACGACTTCACCGTCAACAACACGGACCGCATCGGCCGCGGCGTCCGAACGGCAACTCGACGTGTTGCTGAACGATGCTCGTGTGGCCTATGTCGCATTAGCTTCGCAAGCTTGGCAGCAAGCCTCACAGGTGAATCTGATCCTTCCGCCCGCCGAAGCCGCCCTGCCTTTGCCAAGCGACGACGTATTGAACGGTGTGCCGGATTCTTTGGCTCGTCCACTGTCGCCGCTGGGACGCGAACTGCGACAGGCGGTCGATTCGTTGCTGGATCGAGTCTTCGACAAACAGGAATCCTCAACGTGATGGCTTCGCGAATGAGTGAACTTCACAGGCCTATTTGGGTCGTGATGCTCGCCGGGTTATGCGTTGCGATCGACGCTCTCGGGCCGGCGCCAACATCCGCTGACGAACCGGCACTGGTGCAGCTCGTGAGTGCCGACGTCGGCCTCTGCGTCGAGGTGAATGACCTCAAAGCCCGACTGAATGAACTGCCGTCGGCTGAGTGGTTTCGCCGCGGGCGACAACTGTCGCTGGTGCGTCAGTGGGAACAAGGTCCGGAGTTCACCAAGTTGCAGGCCGGCAAAGCGGTCCTGGAAACAATGCTGAACCAACCGTTGGAACGTTTCGCCGCGGAGATGTTTGGTGAATCCGTGTTGCTGGCCGTCACTCCGTCACGCGACGGGAGACCTGTCGTGGTGCTGCTGTCGCGCGCCGAGCGCGAGGACTCATGGGATCGAGCCTTGCGACTGTGGGATCAGCTCGAAACTCACGACGTGCAAAGTTTGTCCGCGTTCGGCCGCGCTTATGAACGCCGCCGCAAAGTGCTCGATGGCCGGAAAGTCGGAGCAGACGTCTTTTCGGCGAAGCTTGGCCGCACGCTCGCGATCAGTGACAGCGAGGAACAAATCCGCGAAGTGCTCGCGCGTGCCGCGGATGCGGCGGACACGAATCGGTCGGCCGCGTTGGCTCAATCGCCATTGTACCGCCGGGCGAGCGAATCGCTACCGGCGGATTGCGTGCTCCGAGCATTTGTTAATCCCCGCATTTGGGACGTGGAGATTCGTCGCACGAATGCGTCGGACGAATGGTTGCTCGCGTTATGGCAGAAGTTGAAGTGGCTGGCTTTTGGCGTGGAGCTTCGCGACGGTATTATCGCTCACGCCGCCATCCATCACGAAACCGGCGACTTACCGAGCGTGTGGGAGGCGTTTGTCGAGGCGGGCAACGCCAATCACGACCTCGCCGCGCGACTGCCTTCGCAGACGCTGTTGGCTGGCGAACTATGCCTGAACCCGCGGCTTTTGAGTTGGCTGCGGACAATTGATCCGTCCGAGAAGTCTCAACGCGATTGGCAAACGTTCGCCAAAGTGAGTCAGGGGCTGTTGGGTCGCGATCTGTTTGATGAGGTCTTGTCGCACTTTCGCCCTGGCCTGGGATTCGCCGTGGTACCGCGGCCAATACTTGACGAACAAGCCGTACCGGTTGATGGACTCGTGAGTTTGCCGCTGTCTTTCCCGGAACCCAATGCTGATCGTGACGGACAACCGGAGTTGCGGGAATCGCTGGACGGAGCGTTGCTGACGTTGCTCAACATCGCGTCCGTCAGCCACAACAGCCGCAATCCGGAGATGACCGCCGTGCTGCGAGTCTCGCAGCGCGAGGCTGCAACGCTCCGGTGGCTCGACAAGCTGGGACCGTATCGTCCGGCCTACGGGATTTCGACCGAGCACCTGTTGCTGGCCAGCGACCCGCGACTGATCACTTCCTTTTGGAACTCGTCAACCAGTCCGTCGCTGAAATCCCAGCCACTCTTCGCGGCCATTCGCGAACGACTGTTGAAAGATCATCAACACTGGCTGTTCCTGCACTGTCAAGCCGCGCGCCAATTCTTAGCGGACCGGCGCGAGCTGCTGCGGCGACAGATGGTTGATTGGCGAAAGCTGGACGAAGCCTCGGCGGACAAGCATCTGGAACGATTGCGCGAGCTACTGTCCCCGTTCGATGCGGTATTCGCGGCGGCAAAGATCGCGCCTGGCGAAGTCCGCCTGACCGTCGGTGGCGTAGCACTCAAAACAAGTCCGTGATGAGCGACGCAAAAGAGCTCGACCAATGCCGACGCGCCGCGACCGAACCTGACTCGACGAACCTCACCGCGATAATCGTTACGACCGGTGAGACTGCCTTATCAGAAGATTGGCCTCAAGTATTATCGCTTTCGTGATCCGCGCAATTTGCCGGGTCTGCGGATGTGTGCCAAAATTCAACGTCAGACAATGCTCGGCAGTTTGGAACATTGTCAACGGCCCACAGGCCGTACAAATCGTTGGAGACGTTCAGCGCTCAACATTCCCCACGGAGCCCACTATGCCCACGAGTACTTTGGAACTGGATTTGGTCGTCGAACAGCGATTGAGCGGTGATCGCCGCGTTAACGATCGTCGCCGCTCACAATCGCAAAACAGCCCGATGGGCCAGGAACGCCGTCACGAAGTCCGCCGCAAGATCGAGCGTCGACGGATGGTTGACCCCACGACCTGCGAGCGCGATTACTCGACGGGGGAAATCGAATTCATGAATGCGATCGACGTCTACAAGCGTCGCAGCGGCCGGCCATTCCCGACGTGGAGCGAGGTGCTCGAAGTGGTGTGCAGCCTCGGCTATCGAAAGGTCGAAGCACCCACAGAAATCGTCATCAAGCAATAAGCGGAATGATCGACTTCAAGCTGGGTTTCGCCCAAAGGTCATGATGGTAATGTCGTCGTTCTGCGGTCGTCCGTTCGCGTGGCGACGGACGTCTGTGAGCAGAGCCTTACCGAGCTGGTCGGCCTTTTTCGGTCCCTTCTTGATGAACTCCCGCAACCGCTCCATCGTGTAAAGGTCTCCGCTGGGATTCATGGCTTCGGAGACGCCGTCCGTGAACAGTACCGCCAAGTCGCCCTGTGCCAGTTGATAATTAAGCACTTCGAACGGATATCCGTCGACCACTCCGATCGGCAGACCGACCGTTTCGTCGGCGAATTCGAACAATGAACCATCGGCGCGGCGAATGATCGGCGACATGTGCCCCGCGATCGTCAGGGTCATTTCGTGAGTTTTGAGATCGATGATCACCAGCACATAGGTCACGAATCGGCCCTCGACAGCGTTCGCGCACATGTGGTTGTTAATCGCTTCGACCGCCGGTCCGACCGTATTGACGAACGACATCGTGTTCTGCACGCAACTC
>CAYSHJ010000332.1:0-2435 GCA_964430385.1 uncultured Planctomycetaceae bacterium | reverse complement strand
GACTTCGGTGGCGAGGTCGAGCGGGTGCTGGGCATGGCTGACGGCGTGCTGATTCTGGTCGATGCGTTCGAAGGCCCGAAGCCGCAGACGCGATTCGTGACCACGAAAGCGTTGGAGCGAAAGCTCAAGCCGCTGGTCGTGGTCAACAAGATCGACCGGCCCGACTGCCGTCCGCAAGAAGTGCTCAGCGAGGTCTTCGACCTGTTCGTCGAACTCGGAGCGGATAACGACACGCTCGACTTCCCCTACGTATTCGCCAGTGGCCGCGAGGGCTATGCGACGGATGACCCGAAGGTCCGCACCAATGATGTGCAAGCCTTGCTCGACAAGGTGCTCGAATTCCTGCCGGGGCCGATCGTCGACAACGACAGCCCGTTGCAAATGATGGTCACGACGCTGGAGTGGTCTGAATACGTCGGCCGCATCGCGACCGGCCGGGTCATCAGTGGCAGCGTGACGAAGGGTCAGAAGATCGCCGTGATGAAGGCGGATGGATCAGCGTTGCCAGGTGAAGTTGTGGCCGTCAATTTGTTCGACAAGCTTGGCCGTTTCGAAGTCGAAAAGGCCGAAGCGGGTGACATCGTCGCCCTCGTTGGTTTGCCGAATCCAGAAATCGGCGACACGGTCGCCGACCGCTTCACGCCGCGAGCCTTACCACGCATCGCCGTTGACGAGCCGACGTTGTCGATGCTCTTTACGATCAACGATTCGCCCCTGGCCGGAAAGGACGGCGGCAAATTCCTCACCAGTCGCCACATTCGCGAGCGGCTCATGCGCGAACTCGAATGCAACGTCGCGTTGCGTGTCGAAGAAGCGGACTCGAAGGAGAAATTCATCGTCTCCGGCCGCGGCATTCTGCACCTGTCGGTGCTGATCGAAACAATGCGCCGCGAAGGCTATGAACTCTCGGTCGGCAAGCCGCAAGTCATCATCAAAGAGATCGGTGGCAAAAAGTGCGAACCGTTCGAAACGCTCACGATTGACGTCCCCTCCGAGAGCGTCGGCGCCGTGATTGAGCCGACGTGCGCTCGCCGAGGCCAGTTGATCGACATGACCGCCAGTGAAAACGGCATCTCGCACCTGACATTCTCAATTCCCGCGCGGGGCCTGATCGGCCTGCGAACACGGCTGCTTAACGCGACGAAGGGCGAGGCGGTCATCCATCACCGCTTCGAACGCTACAAACCGTGCGAGGGCGAAGTGCCACACCGCGCCAACGGTGTGCTAGTCTCGCAAGCAAACGGCAAGGTCGTCGGCTTTGCGATGTTCAAGCTGCAAGAACGCACCGAGATGTTCGTCAAACCGGGCGACGAGGTGTACGAAGGCATGATCGTCGGTGAGAACTCGCGCGAGAACGACATGGTCGTCAACCCGATCAAAGAGAAGAAGCTGTCCAACATGCGCAGCGCGGGCAACGATGAGAACATCATCCTCAAACCGCCCCGTGACATGTCGCTGGAAATCGCGCTCGAATACATCGAGGACGACGAGTACGTCGAAGTCACTCTCAAAACAATCCGCCTGCGGAAAGTCGTGCTCCTCGAAAATGAGCGGAAGCGATTGCGATTGAGATAAGCATTCGGGTTTGAACCACAAAGGCACGAAGCCACAAAGAGGAATGTCGCCCTTTGTGGCTTCGTGCCTTTGTGGTTGACCCTCATCGCCGACTTTTGAAACCAAGGTTCACGAAAGACTTCGAGAATGGGCATCTTTGACAAACTCAAAGCGGGCTTGGCGAAGACCAAGCAACTGCTGCAATCCGATGTTCGCGACTTGTTCAAGGCGGGCGCCATCCTCGACGAAGCGAAGCTCGTCGAGTTCGAAAAGCGTTTGGTCCGCACGGACATGGGCGTCGCCGCCGCCGATGCGATCCTTGCCGAACTGCGCGATAAGCATCTCGGCCGAACGGTCGTCATCGACGAGATTTGGCAGACGATCAAAGACAAGCTCAAGAGCTTGCTCCGCGGCGACGGCAATTCGAGTTGGGACGTCGAAAATCCACTGTCTCCACTCAAACTCTCGTCGAGTAAACCGACCGTAATCCTGGTCGCGGGCGTCAACGGCTCCGGCAAGACCACCTCGATCGCCAAGCTCGCCAATTTATTGATGAGCACCGGCAAGTCGGTCGTGCTCGCCGCCGGAGACACCTTTCGTGCTGCGG
This sequence comes from uncultured Planctomycetaceae bacterium, assembly GCA_964430385.1. Lineage (GTDB taxonomy): Bacteria > Planctomycetota > Planctomycetia > Planctomycetales > Planctomycetaceae > CAYSHJ01. The sequence continues at coordinate 274 of CAYSHJ010000332.1, read as the reverse complement.
CCGTGGAACAACTGGCCCTGTGGAGCCAACGACTCGGCTGCGACATCGTCACCAAACCGAGTGGCACCGACCCCGCCAGCGTCGCCTTTGCCGGTTGCGAGCACGCTCTCAACAACGGGAAGGACATCGTCATCGTCGACACCGCTGGCCGACTGCAAACAGCTCACAACCTGATGCAGGAGCTGACCAAAATTCATCGTGTGATCAGCAAGAAGGTCGAAGGCGCGCCGCACGAAGCCCTATTGGTGCTCGACGCCACCACCGGCCAGAACGG
>CAYSHJ010000331.1:0-4592 GCA_964430385.1 uncultured Planctomycetaceae bacterium | reverse complement strand
GCGAGACCCGGCGGTCGATCAACCGACCCTCGGCCTGATCCTCTGCCGCGACAAGAACCGGCTGATCGCCGAATACGCCCTGCGCGACATCCACAAACCGATCGGCGTCGCCGGTTGGGAAACCAAGCTCGTCGAGTCCCTGCCCAAAAACCTGCGCGGCAGCCTGCCGACGATTGAAGAACTCGAAGCCGAACTCTCCCGCGAGCCCGCGCCGGTGTAGCCGCCGAAACGCCGGAGACGGGGGGATGACTGAGTCCTCGGATGTGGTCACAATTTGTGACCTCAATGACGCACTGCTCACGAGGAGGGCAACGTGACTGATGAAACGAAGCTCATTCTGGTCGATCGGATCGAACCGCTGATTGTGGAAATTCGCGGCCAGAAGGTCGTCTTGGCCAGCGATTTGGCCACCTTGTACGGAGTCAGTACCAAGGCACTGAACCAAGCGGTCAAACGAAACATTGACCGGTTTCCTCGGGACTTCATGTTTCAGTTGTCGGCCGACGAGAAGCAGGAGGTGGTCACAAATTGTGACCACCTCTCCAAACTTAGGTTCTCGCCGACGCTGCCCTAAGTCTTCACCGAGCATGGCGTCGTCATGGCGGCCAGCGTGCTGAACTCGCCGCGAGCCGTCGAGGTCAGCGTGTTCGTCGTGCGAGCCTTCGTGAAGCTGCGGCAATTGGTGTTGGCTCACAAGGATCTGGCCGGCAAGCTCGATCTGCTCGAACGCAAGGTCGGCAGCCACGACGAGGCGATCAAGCAACTCGTCGGCGCGATCCGCCAACTAATGGCTCCTGCCCCCGCCGCGCCAAAGAATCAAATTGGCTTTCACACGATCCGAGAGTCAGCCAAGGAGCAGTCCAAGCCGCCCGCTTCCAAGCAGTCCTCGAAACGCAAAGGACGCACCGTTGCGTAAACGACTCGACAACCGAAAGCGCTGCGTGGTCCGCGTGCTGGTCGAGATGCTCGCGCCGTACAACGGGCGCGTCTATAATCCGTGCTGCGGCTCGGCCGGCATGTTCGTGCAGAGCGAAAAGCTCGTCGAAGAGCATGGCGGGAGGAACGGCGACATCGCGGTCTACGGGCAGGAGTCAAACTCGACGACGCGGCGGCTAAGTTCAAGACGGTCGCAGAGAAGCAGCCTCACCATGAAAGCCAACAACCTGGAGTACCGGCACACTTTCCGATTCGCTCTGTTCTGTGCCGCAATTGCCAAAACGATTGAACTTCCGCGCTTACGCAGGAAAAACTACTGCCCCATTTGATTTGGCAGATTGAGAGTCATCCCATGCCCCGTCTGACTGATGCTGAGAAGCAGGACATCATCCGTTTTCTGGAGGCGGGCAAGCCGTTGCCGGAGAAGTATCGGTTTTTGCTGTTTGACGACAAACGGGAGGTCGAGCTGGTTTGGAACGGCAAGACGAATGAGGTGTGCAATGTCGTGCTGCCGTTTCAGACGATTGAGCATGTCGATGAACCGCGGAACGAGGACGACACGGCGCGGGCGCGGCGCACGGCCGAGGGGCAGGAGCATCAGCAGCTTCTGTTTTCGGTGGACGACCGGGGTCGGCAGCTCAAGGGCTGGACCAACAAGCTCATCTGGGGCGACAACAAGCTGATCCTCTCCAGCCTCAAGAACGGCCCGCTGCGCGAGGAGATCGAGGCTCAGGGGGGCATCAAGCTGATCTACATCGACCCGCCCTTCGACGTCGGGGCCGACTTCAGCATGGACATCGCCCTGCATCAATCAAACACGGGGCGACGACACCTTCACCAAGAAGCCGAACATCCTCGAAGAAATCGCCTACCGCGACACCTGGGGCCAGGGGGCCGTTTCGTTCATCTCCATGATCTACGAACGACTCATCCTGATGCGCGATCTGCTCGCCGAGGATGGAAGCATCTATGTGCATTGCGACTGGCGAGTGAACAGTGCGATTCGCCTCGTGATGGATGAAGTCTTTGGCGTTGATCAGTTGGCGAATCAGGTCTCTTGGAAACGAACATCGAGTCACGGAGGTGCGGGCAGATATGGAAATGTCACAGATACCCTCGTCTTCTACTTCAAATCTCAGAAACGTCTGTGGAACAACGTCTATCAGAAAATCACTGACGAACACAAAGAAAGGCATTATCGGCTTGAAGATTCGCGGGGGACTTACGCACTTGGCGAGCTCACCGGTCCAGGAATACGGCACGGAGCAACTGGCGAAACCTGGCGCGGATTCAATGTTACAGGCATGGGCCGTCATTGGGCCGTCCCGCCGAGCGAACTCGACCGCCTCGATAGTGAGGACTTGATTTACTGGCCAAAGAAAGTAGGTGGCTGGCCGCGGCTCAAACGCTATTGGGACGATCACAAAGGCCGTCCGGCAACTGATTTTTGGGACGATGTGAGTCCTATCAACATGATGGCTGTTGAGCGAATTGACTATCCGACACAAAAACCCGAAGCCCTTCTCGAACGAATCATCCGCGCCTCCTCGAACGAGAACGACATCGTGGCCGATTTCTTCTGCGGGTCCGGGACGACGGCGGCGGTGGCGGAGAAGCTCGGACGAAAATGGATCGTCAGCGATCTGGGAAAATTCGCCATCCACACCACACGCAAACGACTGATCGGCGTGCAACGCCAGCGCAAGGCCGAAGACCAGACCTACCGCGCCTTCGAAATCCTCAACCTCGGCAAGTACGAACGGCAGCATTTTATTGGCGTCAACCCGAACCTCCGCGAAGAGGAACAACAGCAGCAGCTTGCAGCGAAGGAAGCCGATTTCCTCGCGCTGATCCTGCGCGCCTACAAGGCCGAGGCGACGACGGGATTGAAGACCTTCCACGGCAAGAAGGCGGGACGCATGGTCGTCGTCGGCCCGGTCAACCTGCCGGTCACGCGGCTGTTCGTCGAAGAGATCATCCTGGAATGCCGGCAGAAGCACATCACCAAGGTCGATCTGTTGGGCTTCGAGTTCGAGATGGGCCTGTTCCCCAACGTGCTCGACGAGGCGAAATCGAAGGGGATCGACATCCAGCCCAAGTACATCCCGGCCGAGGTGTTCGACAAGCGGGCGGTCGAAAAGAACCAGGTGGTGTTCCACGACGTGGCGGCCATCGAGGTGAAGCCGATCGTGAAAGGCGGAACGAAAACCCAGCCGGCGACCGTGGCGGTGCAGCTCACCGATTTCTCGGTCTTCTACTCGCAAGACAGCGCCGACGCGGCGGCGGCCAGCATCAAGGAAAAAGGCTCGAAAATCGTCGTCGAGAAAGGGCAGATCGTCAAAATCTCGAAGGACGCCAAAGGGATCGTGACTCGCGAACAACTGACCAAGCACTGGACCGACTGGATCGACTACTGGTCGGTCGATTTCGACTTCGAGAACAAACGCGAAGTCATCCGCGTCAAGAAGGAAGTCGACCCCAGCGCTGTGGCCGGTCTCCCGACCGAGCGACTTGGTGCGGTGTCGGGAGACCCTCGCACAGCGCCGAAACGGCTCGAAGAATGGGAAGAAGTCTGGACCGGCGACTTCATCTTCGAAAACGAATGGCAAAGCTTCCGTACGAAGAAAGACCGGTCTTTGGAACTGACGAGCGCGGCACGCGACGTGGCCAAAGACAAGAAGCGAGTCAAGATCGCCGTGAAAGTCGTGGACATCTTCGGCAACGACACGATGACGATCGTGGATGTGGCGGTGGGCGGGAAGAAAGGCTGAATGAATGGAAATTCTAAACCCGTCGAATTCGATTGGTTTAGAATTCAGATGGAAAGTACAGTGTCATTAGAAAGGAGCAGTGCCATGAATGCAGTGAGAGCCATTTGGACGAACGGTCGCATTCTCCCGTCGGAGCCGGTGGATTGGCCGGAAGGGAGCCAGTTACGCGTGGAACCGCTCTTCCCGAACAGTGAGAGAATCGGCCTTCCGGAAGAAGAATGGCGCGACGACCCGGAGTCGATTGCGGCTTGGATCGCGGCCGTTGAGGAGATCAAACCCCTGAATTGGGCAGAGGGTGAGGAAGCAGAGTACGAGCGCTATCGTGAGAAGTGTCGCCAATTCAATCTCGACGCGGTGCGTCAACAAATGGAGGCCATGCCTGAAGGTGATGCGCCATGAAACGTCACTATTTATTCGACACGGGAATTGCCCAGGACTTTCAAGCGGGACGCAGAGGCATCCGCGAGCGGGCGATCGCGCATCGCAAGAACGGTGATCGTATCGGGATTTGTGTGCCCGTCTTGGGAGAACTCTGGAGCGGCGTCGAATGCAGTTCGAGCCGTGAGCGAAATCTGGCGCTGCTGAAACAGGCGCTGGCGAGCCTCGTCATCTGGCCTTATTCCGTGGAGGCCGCCGAAGAGTTTGGCCGCATCTTCGCCGAGTTGAGAAGGACAGGCCGCATCATCCAGCAAATCGATATGCAAATCGGAGCGATCGCCCGAACCTTGCCCAATTGCACCGTCGTCTCGAAGGACTCCGATTTTCAAGCGATCTCCGGAATCACCGTCGAAAACTGGGCGTCCTGAAAGTCTCTCCGCTTCTAACCTGGCAAACGATTCATGGCGCTCCATCCCAACTTTCCGTCCGACCCGCACGCAATCCTCG
>CAYSHJ010000330.1:0-2946 GCA_964430385.1 uncultured Planctomycetaceae bacterium | reverse complement strand
TCTCGCGCCGCCTGAGCGGCTTGTGCGGCAGTTGCACGCCGCTGCCGTTCGTCGTGGTGCCGTCAATTTGCCAACCGAATTGCCCACGGTCTCGCCGAGGTTGCTTCAGCAGATTCGCGAGCGAGTGACCATCCCGCGTCTTACGCTGGTCGACAAGGTCGTTTCGCCGCAGGACGGTTTCGCGAAATATCTGTTTCGGGGAGACGGCGTCGGACAATTCGAGGCGGTTCGCATTCCTCTGCTGCATCGGCCTGACGACCTGAAGTATGTGGTCTGTGTCAGTTCGCAAGTCGGCTGTGCCCTGGCCTGTGCGTTCTGTGCGACTGGTCGGATGGGTTTCGAGCGGAACCTGGCCACTTGGGAGATCGTCGATCAGGTCACGCAGATTCAAGCTGACTCGCCACACCCGGTGCGAGGTGTCGTCTTTATGGGTATGGGCGAGCCGATGCTCAACTACGACCACGTCATCCGAGCGGCTCGCATCTTCTCGGAACCTTGCGGCATGGCCATTAGCGGCAAGGCGATCACGATCTCGACCGTTGGCATCGTGCCGGGCATCCGCCGGTTCACGGCGGAAGGGCATCCGTACCGACTGATTGTTTCGCTGACGGCGGCTCGGTCGGAACAGCGTGAGAAGCTGCTGCCCATCGAGCGTGTCTACCCGCTTCCCGAACTGCTCGATGCCGTGCGCGAATATCACGCGGCCACGCGCAAGCGAGTGACATTCGCCTGGACGGTCCTGGCAGGGATTAACACCAGCCGAGACGACGCGCGAGCGCTCGCCGAACTGACCAGTGGCTTGCCGATCCTGCTCGACTTGATCGACGTGAACGACCCGACCGGCCAATTCCGTCGCCCCTCGACAGACGAAGCCAACGCCTTCCGTGACGCTCTGAGAGAAGAACTGAACATGCCGGTCCAGCGCCGTTACAGCGGAGGCCAAGACATTCACGGTGCTTGTGGCATGCTCGCCGCAACGGCCCACGCCGGCGACCTAGGCGAGCGGGGCGGCGTCAGCCCCCCGGTTCGTCGATGACCGGTTGACGTTTGACCAACCAGGGGGGCTGACGCCGCCCCGCTCGCCAAAACACCGGCTCTGGAGAGATAACAAATGCGAATTGCCATTGCTGAGATTGCCCAAGAAACGGACTCGTTCAATCCGATGGTTGCCGATCGGAAAGACTTCGAAGCGTATGGGCTGTTCTTTGGCGACGAGATTCTCGAGCGGATGCGCGGTGTCGGGCCGATCGGGGGATTCCTGGAAGTCGCGACCTCACAGAGTGAGGCCGTGGATCTGCGGCCGATTGTTCGGGCGTGGGGGAGCGCCGGAGGAACGATCACGACAGAGACGCTCGATTTTCTCACCGAACGTTTGGTGGCAGGGCTGAAGCAGTCGCTGCCAGTCGCTGCCGTGTTCTTATCGCTACACGGTGCCGCGGCGTCGGAGAAACAGGACGATGTGGAAGGATATGTCTTGCAGGCCGTCCGCGAGGTCGTGGGCCGCGACATCCCGGTCGTGGTGGCGTTGGATCATCACGCGAATCTTACGCGCCGGATGGTCGAGTGTGCCGATCTGTTGATCGGTCATGAAACTCAGCCCCACGATCCGCCCGCGACGGGACGGAAAGCGGCTCAACTGCTGTTTCGCATTTTGCGGGGCGAGATTCGTCCGACCGTACGGTGGCAAAAGATCCCGATGATCACGCCGCAGGATCAGTTCCTCACGGCTGCGGGGCCAATGAAAGAGTGGTTCGACTTGGCGCGGCAGATGGAACGCCGGAGCGGGGTGCTCGATGTTTCCCCATATCCGATGCAGCCGTGGCTGGACGTCGCCGAAGGAGGCTGGTCGGTGGTCGTTCACACGGACAACGACGAGGGGCTGGCCGAGTCGCTCGCGGTCGAGATGGCCAACAAGGCGTGGAAACTGCGCGAACAGTTTTGGAGGTCGGAACGTATCGCACCGGCCGAAGCGATTCGCCAAGCGGTGGCCGCTGACAGCGGCTTGATCATTCTGTCGGACACCGGCGATTCGGTTTATGGCGGAGCTCCCGGTGACAGTACCTGCATTCTCAAAGCTATGCTTGACCATCGGCTCACGAGCCTCGCCTTCGTTCCGATGATCGACCCCGAAGCACTTCGCTCAGCGATCGCGGCTGGCGTCGGTGCGAACATGACGGTCGATCTGGGCGGCAAGATCGACCACGTTTTCAGTCAGCCAGTCCGAATCACCGGCAGCGTAGCCGCGGTGTCCCGGGGATTCACGGTCAATCTTCACGATCGCGGTGTTTGCGACCTGCGACAGACGGCACTGTTGGAGGTGGGTGCGATTCGGATCGCCTTGCTGGATCACCGCAGCTTCGCCGTCAACCATCCAGTGCTCTACACGCATCTGGGACTGGATATCGCCGATGCCAAGATGGTGGTCCTCAAGACAGCCAGCAATTTTCAATTTTTCAGCCGTTGGCGAACCGGCCTGATCCGAGTCGACTCGCCCGGCGCGACGCAGTCGGATCTGACGGCGTTTTCCTGGAAGCACATTCCGCGGCCGATCTATCCGCTGGATGTGCTCACAGACTGGCAGGCGAGTTGATGCGCCGCGATGATCGGACGGCTGCACGATCACGCGCCGAAGACGCAACCCAATGACGAATGACGAAAAACCCAATGACGAAGATAATCCGAATGATGAATGACGGAAAGTTTCGTTGAGCATCGAGGCTTCCTTGGCAATCGCTTTGTCATTCGGGCTTCGTCATTCGTTCGTCATTGGGTATTTCGGCAATCGTCCTTTCTCCGTTCTTTTTCGGTTCTTCTGGGTCTGGAGTGGCAGATGTTAACGGTTGGTGTTTTTGGAAGAAGGTTTTCTGAGGCATTGCAGAGGTGTTCAAAGTGCCCCGGAGGAGGGATCTCCTCCGAGGCCGGCGCTTTGACGCACCTCTGGTCGGG
>CAYSHJ010000329.1:0-13809 GCA_964430385.1 uncultured Planctomycetaceae bacterium | reverse complement strand
ATGGTTGAAGTCTGCGGTCGAAGGCCGGTGCTGCTGGGAAGAAACCTGCCAATTGCGTGTCAGGCGCTGGCAGAGACTTCTCGGCCAGAGAAATCCTTCGGGCTCCATTGGACATCGGAGCAATGCCTTGAAAATCCATCTTCCCAAAACACAGACAGTTTCAACCAGCCACTCCAGACCCAGAAGAACCGATTTTTCAGCCACGGATGAAACACAGATGAAACACGGATTTGCTAACACTTCCCAGGGGACTGACGCCACTCGGTTTTCGTTCGTGCGGTTTTGTTTGATCCGTGTTTGATCCGTGTTTGATCCGTGGCCAGAATCTTTTGGTTTGCGGGCACCAGCCGGCGCCAAGTAGAGACTTAAACTCGTCATCGAAGGCCAATTGGTCATCGAAATCCCCCTCACCCTGACCCTCTCCCCCGATGCGGGGGAGAGGGAACCAGGAGGACAGGATTGCGCCGCCCGGCTAAATCATTCCGTCGCTTCGTGGCTAACGGCACTCCACGATCAGCCCCGCCAACTCTTGGCGCAGCCTGCGCAGGACTCGCGATTTGGCAATGTACACGGCCCGCACACTGATGCCGACTTCCGCCGCCACTTCAGCGGGAGGCCGGTCCTTCACGACGTACTCGACGAATGCGGACCAGGTCGTCGGTTGGAAGTCGGACTTCAGCAGCCTCAAGGTCCGCTCCACCACCGACTGCCGGTATTCCTCCTCGCTCAAAAATTCCGGCTCATCGGTCACGGCGACGGCGGAATCGCCCGCTTCCAGCGATAAAGCGGCGTTCAGTGGATCGCGGCGACGACGGTGATTCTCACGCCACTTGTTCAACGTCAGCGTCCGCAGCCAGCCTCGAAAGCTCTGCGACTCGTCGTATTTCCAACCGGGAAGCTTTTGCACGAGCAGCGTGAAGACGTCCTGCACCAGATCGGCGGCGTCGGTGGACTTCAGACCGGCGCGGCAAGCCCACGAAAACAACATCGGAGAATACAACTCCACGAACCGCGACCACGCGACCTGGTCCCCCGGTTGCTGAAGCCGCTCGAGAAGGCTCAACGACGTCGAATTCATCGCTCGGAGACATCCTCGGCTACTTGGCCGGCACGCTTGTCGCCGCCGCGAACACGGCGGTGACATCGGCTTCGAAGCCTGCCAGCAGGCGTGACGTCGCCTTCTCGCCTGGCACGAAGACTCCGTGTTCGACGTACTGTTCGCCGTCAAGCGTCAGCACGGTAATCGTGTTGCTTTCCGGATCGACGATCCAATACTCCAGGATTCCGGCCATTCTGTATTCGCGGCGTTTGATTTCCAGGTCGCGTCGGCGGTCGTCAGGACTGATGACTTCCATAACCAAGTCGGCACCGGTCCAGAACTGCTCACCGATGCGGTTCGAGTGCTCAGCCAACATGAAGACGACATCCGGCTCGCGGTACTTCCCGGGCCAAAGGCGAACACGCAGGGGGGCCATCAGCGTCAGTCCCAACTGACGACAACCCGCGAACGTGTTGAGAAGTCCAGCCAAGAAGAACGCAATCATCTGATGCGACGTCGTCGGCATGCTCAACACCTCCACGTTGCCATCCGAAAACTCGATGAACCGGTTGTCGTTGAACGCGAGGTAATCTTCCTCGGTCCAAGCTCCCTGTTCGGGGAAGAGCTTGGCGATGTCCCACGCCGGTTCTCCAGTTGGTCGGCGTTCGGTAGATGTGTTGGAAGCAGACATCGTCGGGTCTCGATAATGAGTTCCACCTTAGGCAATCGCATCAGCCAGTGGTTCAGGAGTATAGCCAGCATCGCCGGACGTCGCATCGGCATGACCGCGTTGATACGATCCGGCCCGTCCGCGAACAGGCATTCCACGTTCTCTTCTGGGATGACTCGGGATGACAAGTACGACATGGCGACGGATGTTGTTCTCGCTCCTGGCTTGTCTTCTCGGCATGCCAGTGCCAGCCGCTGAGCCGCAAACGCTGTTTCGCTTCAAGGACGTGGGGGACGAGACCGGGCTTTATCCGCACATTGCCGGCATCGCCGGGCATAGCGTGGCGTGGGGCGATGTGGATGGCGATGGCTGGCCCGAATTGTATGTCGGCACCTTCGGCGGGCATCCGTATGGCTCGAAGACGAATCGCTTCTTTCGCAACGCACGCGGCAAGTTTGAACTGGACGCGCAGCCGCATCTGCGGATCGAAGGGCGAGCCAACGGAGGCGTGTTCGCCGATTTCGACAACGATGGCGACTTGGACTTCTACTTCACCAATCATGCCATCGACGGCAAGCCATATGGTCAGCCGCACTATGGCGCTCCCAACGCACTGTTCCGGAATGAGGGCGGAGGTCAGTTCACCGACGTCTCGCCCGGTTCGGGAGTCTGTCCTCCCGACTTCCCTTCTCGCAGTGCGACGGTGCTCGACTTTGATGGCGACGGGTTGCTCGATCTGCTGGTCGGCGAATGTTTCTTTCAGGGAGGTCAGAGCCGGTCGCGATTGTTTCGGAATCTTGGCGGGTTCAAGTTTCAAGACGTGTCGCGCGCGGCGGGTCTGCCGGAGAAAATCACTGGCTTCGGCGTCGCGGCCGGGGACGTCAACGGAGACGGCTGGCCCGACATTTTTCTGGCAGGTCGCAACAGCGGAAACAAGCTGCTGGTCAACGATCGGCAAGGACATTTCCAGGTTGTGCCGGCCACGCACGCCGATTTCGAATGGAAATACACGGACACCGGCGACGATACGGCCTGCGGCATGACGTTTGGCGACGTGAACCGTGACGGCCTGCTCGATATTCTCATTGGACACCACTTCGACCGGCCGTGGTTCACCGGCGGCGTGCCCGTACGGCTGTATCTACATCGCGGCGTAACCGATGGGATGCCGCGCTACGAGGAGGTCACTGCCGCGGCGGGCTTGAAACCTTTGCCGATGAAAGCACCGCACATCGAAATTCAAGACTTCGACAACGACGGCTGGCCGGACATTTACATCTGCATCGTGAAGTTCGCCGCCGGCCGAACTTTTCCGCTGATTTTCAAGAACCAGGGCGTCAGCGGCGGTCTGCCTCGATTTCAGGAAGACACTTTGGCCGTCAACGATTTTCCGACCGAGGCCGATCGGAAAGAGGGCAGCGTTGGTCCGTTCTTCGAGCGAATGGAGCGAGAACAAAAGATCGTCTACATGGCTCCCGGAGCGACCGCCGACTTCGACCGCGATGGACGTATCGACATGTTCTTGGCCAACTGGTGGGTCAACTCTCGGTCGCTGTTGTTGCGGAACGAAACGCCCAGCGGAAACTGGCTGGATGTCACAGTCTCAGGCACGAACGGCGTGAACCGCATGGGAGTCGGCTCTGTGGTCCGAATGTACATTGCCGGTCAGTTGGGACAGCCCACGGGCCTGCTCGGCGCACGTGAGATCAGCGTCGGATTCGGTTATGCCTCAGGCCAAGAAGCGATCGCGCATTTCGGCCTCGGCGCAACGGAGAAATGCGACATCGAAGTAATCTTGCCTCACGGCAAAGGCCGGCGGGAGCGTCGCGGCGTGACCGCGAATCAACGGCTGGCTGTGGAATAGACATCTGTGATCAGCGTTTGTCACGCAGTAATCGGGAAGGGTCGTCGGACAGATACGGCGCGAGCGGCGGGGCGAGGCCGAGGCTGACGTCTTGAAATGATCCGCCGCGAGCCGGTTCGATCACGATTGACCACACGCCACTCGGACCGTCGGCGGCCAGTTGTTCGGAACCGCTTATCACTTTTTCCGCGGCCACCTTGCCGTGCGGGTTGAGCAGTTTTACGGTCACGGCTTCCTTCGCACCTTCCGTCACGACATCGATCACCGGCTGCTGACCATCAGCCACGGCGAAATACAACCGCCGAGCCACTCGATGCACCTTCAACCGATGATGCCGGCCCGCGAAGAAGACAATTCGCGGGTTCGACACCGTCAGTTGGCAGGCGCAGGGCCCCATGTTCAGAGTGATCCAATGCGTGCCCGCGGATTTCGCGGTCAACTCGACATCTTCAGCGCGGCCGAGCACCACGGGACGCGACAACAACTCGCGGCCGTCCGGGTCGAGCACTTTCAGTTGCCCTTCGGTCATGTGTTTTCCAACCGGAAACCCGCGCACTCGAAAACGGAGCGTCTCATTCTCGGACAACAGCACAAAGGCGATGTTGTATCGACGCAGGTGAATTTCCTCGCCAGCCAGCGGTAATCGCGGCGGTGTGGCCGAGACCGGTTCGAGCACTCGCTTTGTCAGCGAGACAGTTCGATCCGACGGCACGAACTTCGCTTCCAGCGGACTGCGATACGACGACCCCAAGGCCACGAAGCGATCCAATTCATCACTGGCCTCACGGAACGAGGACCAATACTGCGGCTGTGGATCGGGGACGCGATAGCCCTCCGGTACCCGATCGGCCGGCGTCGCCAGCGAGCCGAGCGTGTACAGCCAGAACCCGCCGCCGTGACTGCCCAGCGCGTACAACTGCGGAGCAACCCGCTCCGACCGAAACTCTTGAATCCACATCCCGCCCAGGTATCGCACGTGCGCGTTCAGTTTCCGAAAGCGATTTTGAGTGTCATCGACTTCGGGCGTGTAGCCGATCGAATACGTCCGCTCCGCCGCGACGATTACTGGAACATCACGCGTGCCCAAGCCCAGCGCGACCCCTTCGAAAAACGCGAACGGCTCCTCCAAGTGCATCGCCGCGAACTGAAACTTCGGATTGATGCGATGAACTTGCTGCTCCAGTTCGCGACAAATCCGTCGCACCTCCGATCGTTGCCAGTCGAGCAACACCGGCGGCTCGGCCGATCCGGCTCCGTGACGACACGCCTCGCACGCGCACGGAGCACCGTAGCCCGCGTGGTCCGCGCCGTACATTTCCAAGTCGAGCACAGCTCCTCGAATGATCGTCAGTGTCTGCGACAATTCGGCCAACTTCAGCAGTCTGGGAAACACGACCTGTCGCCAATATCGCTCATCGGTCGGGCAGGGAGTGTGCTGATTTATGACACCACGCAACGTCACCTCGCGACGAAAGTCGGGAAAGGATTCCAACTCTGTCTGGCCTCCGGCGAAATTCACGACCGGCCAGAGTTCCACCTCGTTCTTCCCGCACGCATCGGCCCATTGCTCGATCCGCTGCAGTGCTTTCTCGTCGTCACTGTCCGGCTTAAAGTTCGTGAACTTCACCCAAGCCGCATTGAGTCCCGACGCTCGCATCTTCGGCAGCAGATTTTGATTCGCTGATGCGATTACGTAACCGGCCTTGAGCATTCGGGACGACGGTGCCGGCGCGACCTCACGCTGTTCCTGCAAGGTCGTTTGGGTCGCGTCTTGCGCACGAAGTAACAGCGCCAATCCGAGACACGCCGCGACGGCCCACACCATGATCCGGCTGGCACTCGCTTCGCGTTTGCGTACCTCCATGTCTGCGTGTCCGCGCATCCTGCATCTCCGTGTTATTGCTCCGTCTTGGGAAACAGAGCCTCGCGTAAACCGGGCAGCGGCTGCGAAGCCTTCGCGTCCCAATACCGGAAGCCGGCCTTCCAGTCCCAGATGGCCCAGCCGAGGTTCGCTTGATCGAGCGTTTCGCGGAATTCGCGGTAGTAATTCGCTCGCGACGCGGCGTCGGCACGCTCGAAGGCTCCGAATTCTCCGAAATGGATGGGGCGGCCGTAGTACACCGACCATTCCGTTGCCTCGGCCACGTGCCCTCGAAACGCGGACGGGCTGCTGGGATTCTTCGCCGTCGGCAGCGTGTTGTAGCGTTCGATCCAATCCACGACCGACGAGTTGAGTTTCAAATCCGGATCGAGCACCAGCGGCTTGTCGGGCGGTCCGGGAAAGCGAATGCCCGTCGTTTTCGCATCCGCGCCCGCCCATGACGCGCCTTGATGCGTGAAGTAAAACGGCTCGTAGCAATGCACGGTCACGATTAAGTTGAGGTCGTCATCCGACAGTCGCAGATTCGAGAGTTCAAAGGCACTGTTCCATTTGCCCGGCCCGACGAAGATCGTGCGGTTCAGATTGGTTTGGCGAATGACTTTGATAGCTTCCGCGTAAATCGGGTTGAGCACTTCGGTGGTGGCCGCGTCCTTCGGTTCATTGAGCAATTCAAACGCGACTAAGTCCCCTCGGTCGGCGTAGTGCTCGGCGATCTGGCGCCACAGCTTCAAAAATTTGTCGAGTTCGCCGGTGGGGTTTGACGTGAACCGGTCGAAATGGTGAATGTTGAGAATGATCCCCAGACGATTTTTCACTGCTGCGGCAACGAGCAAATCGACTTTGTCAAAAATCTCCTGGCTCAGTCGAAAGTCCGAGCCGGCCGCGTAGTGGTGCCACGCGATGGGGAGACGGATGTGATCGAAGCCCTCGGCTTTGACGTGCTCGACGTCTTGGGCCGAATGCTTCGCTCCCCAATCTTGACCCGGCGGAACTTCCAGTTCGTTGCCGAAGTTGGCGCCACGGCGAAACCGCTGCGCCGCTCGATGAGCGGGGGTATTTCGCTCCGCGATCGGCTTTATTTCGACGGAACCAGGGTGCCGATAGGCGCAAACATGCAATTTGATCGTAACCCGCTTACCTCCCTCGACGGTGATCTGAGTTTGCATGGCGCCGTCGTGCCACGTCTTGGCGATAACCTTTCCATCGACTGGCGGCGGCTTCGGGTAAAGCATCACCCATCCTCCACCATGACTGTCCCAACCGACTCGTTTCGCACCTTGGGCGCCGCGTTCGGATTCCTCGAAACTGCCGTTCGCTAGTTTGCCGCCGGTCACCTCGATGGCGTCCCACAACACCAATTGCCGATAGATTTCGCCGGATGGGCTTTGCTCCCACGGCCCCTTCAGCGTCAGAGTCACTCGGCCATTGTTTTTCGGCACGAATGACACTCGCCATTCGCGCCAGCCGCGATACGAGATGGGGCCCGACACCACAAATCCGAGCGATTGATTCTTCGCGGGCAGCCAATTCATGCGTTCGACTTTCACGCCCGCGGTGTCGGAGTCACCGGAGGTCAAATCTCCGGTTTCATCGTCGGACAGCAAATCGAACCGTCCTTCTGCCGCTAACTTCTCGGGATTCTCCGCCGCATGTCCGTCGACGAGATTCAAGAACAGACAATGACTCAGCGAAACGGTCAGGATGATGCCAAGCCAGCGAAGCATGTGATGTCTCCTTCAACGAGGTGAACGACCCGGTGATCGTTGCCGATCCTGTGCGACTTCGGGAGCATGTCCACTGCGTCCAGGTCATGCAATACTGGGAGATATCCTGATGCCAAACGTCACCATCGAACCGGCGAGAGCGTCGGACTATTTGCAAGTCGCCGCGATTGACCGGCGAGATGGAAGCATAAAGTGCCGGATGGTCAGAAGGTCCAAGCGGCGGACTGGCGTTCGGAACGGGTTTCGGATGTGATCGCGTTTTCGGATCAGTGGCTCAACTTAGTGTTCCACGCAAACAAGCAAAATCATAGAGGGCAAAATCATGAACGCCGTATGAAGAGTGACTGCGTTATGATTTTGCTCTGGATGATTTTGCCTGCGTTCCGTACTCAGTCCAGGAGCAACCGATGCGTATTGCGACAGGTGGCATTCTTCACGAGACAAGCACGTTCGCCGCCGGCCGGACGACGGTGCGCGATTTTGAGACTGGCATCGGGATCGCCCGTGGGACGGAGTTGTTCGCCAAGTATCGCGGGGCGAACTTTTGTTGTGGCGGATTCATTGACGGTGCGGAGAAGCACGGGTTCGAGTTGGTGCCGCTGCTGTGGGGCTTCGCGTTTCCCAGCGGGCTGATCGAGCGAGCGGCGTACGAACAGCTCAAACAAGAGTTCCTCGACGGCCTGCGACGCGAGATCGCTCGTGGCGTCGACGGGGTACTGCTCGATCAACACGGCGCGATGGTGGTCGAAGAGATCGACGACGGAGACGGAGACTTCATCGAATCGGTGCGGAACGTCGTTGGGCCGAAATGCCCGATCGTGGTGACGACCGACCTGCACGCGAACCACACCGCTCGGCGAGTGGCCGCGGCGGACGCGATCATTGGTTACGACACGTACCCGCATGTCGACATGGCCGAGCGCGGTCGCGAGGCCGCTGACTTAATCGCACGAACGATCCGCGGCGAAGTTCGTCCGGTCGGAGCGATCCGCACGTTGCCACTGTTCTGGAGCGCCGCGTGTCAGGTGACGGCTCACCCGCCGATCGACGAGGCGTTTCGCTTGGCTCACGAGATCGAACGGCGACCCGGAATCTTGTCGGTCACGATCTCGACCGGCTTTCCCTGGTCTGATATCCCAAACATGGGCGCGTCGGTGATCGTGGTCGCGGACGGAGACCGCTCGCTAGCCGAGGCGACGGCTAATGAACTCGGCGATTGGATTTGGTCGCGTCGCGAGCGTTGGCACAAGCGGCCATTGTCCGTGCGCGAAGCTCTGGCCGAAAGTCAGAAGGTCGATCGCTTCCCGATCATGCTGGCCGACATGGCCGACAACACGGGAGGTGGTGCTCCCGGCGATTCGACCGAAGTACTGCGGACGTTTGTCGAGATGGACTTGCCGGATGCGCTTGTGCTTTACATGGTCGATCCCGATGTCGCACGGCAAGCTCACGCGGCTAATGTCGGAGCACGAATGCACGTCGAACTCGGAGGCAAGTCCGACCCGATTCAAGGTCCGCCGGTGCCGCTGGATGTTGATGTCGTCGCACTCTCCGACGGCCACTTCCGCTACGACGGCCCGATGTATGCGGGTGTTGCCGGAGACTTGGGATCCTCCGCTTGGCTGCGACATCGAGGCATCAACATTGTTGTGGTCAGCGTCCGCATGCAACCGCTGGATCAGGCATTCGCTCGGTCGATCGGCATTGACTGTTCGCGAATGAAATACATTGCCGTCAAGTCGGCCGTTCACTTCCGCTCAGGCTTTGAGCAACTTGGCGGGCAGATTTTCAACATTAACGCCAGCGCGATCCACTCGCACGATTTCGCCTCGCTGCCCTACCGCCGCCGCCAACCCATGTGGCCGCTGGACGCTGTTGGAGCGTGAGGCTCATGGATACATTGGCTCGCACTTCCTTGAGTTGTCATCAGCGAGTCACCAATGTCCGGTCCCTTGTCGAATGCCGAATGGCTGGAAACCGACGGCCTGGGCGGTTTCGCGATGGGAACTGTTGGTGGTCGTCGCACCCGACGCTACCACGGACTGCTTGTCGCCGCTGTCACGCCGCCCAGCGAACGAGTCATGCTCGTCAGCGGGTTCGAGGCGTGGGTCGAAACGCCGGCCGGGCGATTCGCGATCTCCTCGCAAGCGTATCGCAGCGGAGTGATTCATCCGGACGGAGAATCACGGCTCGAATCTTTCTCATTCGAGCCGTGGCCATGCTGGAGATTTCGGCTGCAAGATGGCATGTGTGTCGAGCAAGAGTTGTTCATGCCGCATGAGGCTTCGGCCGTCTGCCTTCGATGGCGATTGATTGGCGAGTCAAACAAACCCGACGCGTCAGCGAGGGATCATGCACTCGCACGGCTCATCGTGCGACCGTTGCTCGCGGTGCGAGATTATCACTGCTTGCAGCATGAAAACGTAGACTTTCAATTCGACTCCGAAGTGACAACGATGGCCAGCGGCGCGGCGCGGCGCGTGGTCTGGCGGCCATATCTCAACCGTCCCGCAATTGTGAGTTGGTCGAATGGCGACGAGCAGTTTGAACCGACTTGGTATCGACAGTTCTTTTACGCGGACGAAGAGGAGCGCGGATTGGACTGCCTCGAAGACCTCGCCGCGCCGAGCGTATTGACGTGGGACTTGTCGACGTCAGACGCAGCGTGGCTGTTGACGACGGAGACGCGCGAGTCCGCCGCCCGGTTGATCGCTGGCGAACCCTTGGCCGACAGCGTGCAGCGACTGCGCGAACAAGAAGCGAAACGTCGTGGACGATTCCTGAACTGGCAGCACCGCGCGGCGGATCAGTTCATCGTGCGCCGCGGTTCGGGCCAAACGATCATTGCCGGCTATCCCTGGTTCACCGATTGGGGCCGCGACACGTTCGTCGCGCTGCGCGGTTTGTGTCTGGCGACCGGTGAGCTGCCCACGGCGAAGTCGATTCTGCTCAGTTGGGCTGGCACGATCAGCGAGGGCATGCTGCCGAATCGGTTTCCCGATCATGGCGAGTCACCGCAGTTCAACTCGGTCGACGCTTCGCTGTGGTTTGTGATCGTCTGCCACGAGTTTTTCGCGGCCTGCAAACTTGGACGCAACGAACTTTCAGATGATGAGCTTTGTGTCCTGCGAGAAGCGATGCGACAGATTCTGGAGGGTTACTCACGGGGTACGCGGTTCGGCATTCGGTTGGACGATGATGGTTTGATCGCAGCGGGCGAGGCGGGCGTGCAACTGACGTGGATGGACGCAAAAGTCGGCTCGTGGGTCGTCACGCCGCGCATCGGCAAGCCGGTCGAGGTGCAGGCACTGTGGTTGAATGCCTTGTGGCTCGAACTGCGACGCGCGAAACAACAGGGGGATCGAGAGACGTTTGCTCGTTGGACCGAGCCGTTTGAGCGCGGACTGGCGTCGTTCCGTGAACGATTCTGGAACGAAGAGGCCGGTTGCTTGTTCGATGTCGTGGACGTCGATCACCAGCCGAGGCGAGTCGATGCGTTGATTCGACCGAATCAAATCTTTGCCGCCGGCGGATTGCCGTTCACGTTGTTGGAACCAGACCGTGCGCGGCGGGTTGTCGATGTTGTCGAGTCTCGATTGTGGACGCCGCTGGGTTTGAGATCGCTGGCGCCCGGATCGCCGGGCTACGCCGGTCGGTATCTCGGCAGCGTGTGGCAGCGCGACGCGGCGTATCATCAGGGAACCGCTTGGGCCTGGTTGCTGGGCTCATTCGTCGAGGCCTGGGTGAAAACTCGCGACGATCCGCAGGCCGCGCGCGAGACGGCCTTTCGCCAGTTCATCGAGCCGTTGCTGGCACATCGCTATCAAGCCGGATTGAATCACGTCTCGGAAATCGCCGACGGCGATGAACCGCAACAACCGCGGGGCTGCCCGTTCCAAGCCTGGTCGCTGGGAGAGTTGCTGCGAGCCAAGCGCATCTGCGATGACGGACGAACAGTCGAGAGTCCAGTTTACCCAGCTCGAGAAACCCAAAGTTCAAGCTCCAAAGGGGAAGGATTCTTAGCCACGGATGAAACACGGATTGAACACGGATGAGTCAGCGTGGTGTGGCGTTTTTTGATCCGTGTTCACTCCGTATCTCATCCGTGACCGGAACCATGTCGAAATCGACGACTGATTCGTTCGCTGCTGTTCAAACAACGGCCTCGGCTGAAGACGGCCGTCTTGTCGCCGCGCATGCTCGGTTGCAGGACTGGCAGCGGTGGGGGCCGTACCTGTCCGAGAGGCAATGGGGCACGGTGCGCGAGGATTACTCGGAACATGGTGCCTGCTGGGATTTCTTTCCGCACGATCACGCTCGCAGCCGAGCGTACCGTTGGGGCGAGGACGGGTTGCTGGGGATTTGTGATCGGCAGGGGCGGCTCTGCTTCGCGCTGGCGTTGTGGAACGAGCACGACCCGATCTTGAAGGAGCGGCTTTTCGGATTGGCCGGGCCCGAAGGGAATCATGGCGAGGACGTCAAAGAGCTGTACTACTACCTCGACTCGACGCCGACGCATTCGTACTTGAAAGGTCTGTACAAGTATCCGCAGGCGGAGTTCCCGTACGCTCAACTCGTCAATGAGAACCGCCGGCGCGGGAAAGATCAGCCGGAATTCGAACTGCTCGACACCGGAGTGTTCGACGAGAACCGCTACTTCGACGTCACCGTCGAATACGCAAAAGCCTCGCCACAAGACATTCTGATTCGCATCACCGTGTTCAATCGCGGCCCGGAGGCGGCGACGATTCATGTCTTGCCGACGCTCTGGTTTCGCAACACATGGTCGTGGTTCGGACATGACGAATCGCCGGCCTGTTATCCCGGCATGCAACTTCAGCCGGACGGCACCGTCTTCGCGTGGCACGAATCGCTGGGCGAGTTTTCGTTTGCGGCGGAGACTCCGCAACCAATCAGGCTAGCGGGGGGCGTTAGCCCCCCGGTTCGTGGTGCATCGTTCAAATCGGTGCCAACCGGGGGGCTAACGCCCCCCGCTAGCCAGGACACACGCGCGAGGGAACCAGACACGAATGCTTCCACCTGGCTTTTCACCGACAACGTGACGAACGGCGAACGGCTATTCGGGCTACCGAACGATCACCAGCACGTCAAAGATGCGTTTCATGAACGAGTCGTGCATGGCCAACTCGGCGCCGTGTCGCCCGATCCGATCGGGACCAAAACCGCCGCGTGGTACGTGCTGCGGTTGGAGCCGGGCGAGTCACGCGGGGTTCGGCTGCGATTGACACTCGCAACCGAGAAAACGTGGACGAAAGAGACGGCGTTCGGCGAGGAGTTCGAGCGCGTGTTCGCTGCTCGCCAGCGCGAGGCGGATGAGTTCTACGATTCGAAGTTACCCAAACGGATGTCACCGCAAGCTCGCAACGTGGCGCGGCAAGCGTATGCGGGGTTGCTCTGGTCGAAACAGTTTTATCACTACGTCATTCGGCAATGGATCAATGGCGACGAGGGGCAGCCGAAGCCGCCGGAGGCTCGGCGGTTGGGCCGCAATCGCGATTGGCCGCACGTGTTCAACCGCGATGTCATCTCCATGCCGGACAAGTGGGAATATCCGTGGTATGCGGCGTGGGATCTGGCGTTTCACATGATTCCGTTCGCGCGGATCGACGGCGAGTTCGCCAAGCATCAACTGCTGTTGTTCCTGCGCGAGTGGTACATGCATCCGAACGGCCAGTTGCCGGCGTACGAGTTTGCGTTTGGCGACGTCAACCCGCCGGTACATGCCTGGGCGTGCTGGCGAGTCTACAAGCAGACCGGTCCGCGCGGCCAGCGCGATCGGCTGTTCCTGGCCCGGACGTTTCAGAAGTTGCTGCTCAACTTCACGTGGTGGGTGAACCGGAAAGATGTCGAGGGAAACAATCTGTTTGCAGGCGGCTTTCTGGGGCTGGACAACATCGGCCTGTTTGACCGCTCGCAACCGTTGCCGACCGGCGGTTCTCTTGAGCAAGCCGATGGCACAGCCTGGATGGCGTTTTTCTGTTCGACGATGCTATCGATGGCGCTGGAGCTGGCTTATGAAGATCCCAGCTACGAAGACATCGCGTCCAAATTCTTCGAACACTTCGTGGCAATTGCCGACGCGATGAACTCGCTGGGAGGTAGCGGCCTCTGGGACGAGGAGGATGGCTTCTACTACGACCAACTCCACATGGATGGAACCGGGATGCCGCTGCGAATTCGCTCGATCGTCGGCATCATTCCGCTGTTTGCAGCCGAAGTTTTGGACGAAGAGCGGCTGAACCGCCTGCCCGGCTTCCGACACCGCATGAACTGGTTTCTCAAGAACCGCAAAGATCTCGCCAAGCAAATCACAATCTGTGAACGCGAGCACAGTCACTCCGATCCGAATCAATGCCGGCTGCTTCTCGCGATCCCCTCGCGTGAACGATTACTGCGGGTGTTGCAACGAATGCTCGATGAGAACGAATTCCTTTCTCCCTACGGCCTGCGAGCGTTGTCGAAAGCTCACAACGCAACACCGTTTGTCTTCCAAGCGGGCGAGCAGCAATTGCGAGTGGACTACGTCCCCGGTGAATCGACGACTGAAATGTTTGGCGGGAATTCGAACTGGCGTGGACCAATTTGGTTCCCGGTCAATTACTTGGTGAT
>CAYSHJ010000328.1:0-7572 GCA_964430385.1 uncultured Planctomycetaceae bacterium | reverse complement strand
TCGGGCATGTGCGCCCGACGAACGGGGTTCGCGATCCGATTCGGGCTGGCGTGCTGTTGCTGGCCAATGAGCACACTCAAGCGGCGATTGTCACACTCGATTTGATCAGTGCATCCAGCGAGATGGTCGCAGCGCTGCGGGATGTGATCGCCCAGAAAACCGAGATGCCGCGCGAGAATATTCTGGTCGCAGCATCGCACAATCATTCGGGACCGGGCTGGACTCGCGACTCGACTTGGAGTCGCGAGATGGTCGCTAAGATCGGCACGGCGTCGGCGGACGCTGCCAAAGAGATGCGACCCGTGACAATCGGCTACGGCGAGGACCGCATCGACTTCAACATCAACCGTCGTAAAGTCATCAATGGCCGCGCGGTCGTGCGGCTCAATCCCGATGGACCGTGCGATCATCGCGTGAAGGTGCTCCGCTTCGATGACGGCCGGTCGCTGGAACCAATGTCTGTTCTGATGCACGCTGTCTGCCATCCGTGCGTCTTCACTTGGGGCGACAAGTTCACACCGCCGTACCCGAATGGCTTTCCGAAAATCAGTGCGGACTTTCCGGGCGAGGCTCAGACATTTGTCGAGGCGGTCTACGGATCGAAAACCAAGGCAATGTTCCTGCAAGGTTGCGCCGGAGACATCCGGCCGAACCTGCCTGGCGAGCCATATCGCTGCGGCGACGAGGCCGACATCAAATGGACCGGCCGCAGTCTCGGTTGCGCTGTCGTGCGCGCCGCCGATCGCAGTGTCGTGCGCGAGGAACTGGCAAAGCGCAAGACAATCTACCCGCTCAAGTGCGCATCGAGCGTCATTCAACTGCCGGGCAAGAAGGAGAAGCTCGCTTGCGAGATGCAGGCTCTGCGCGTTGGCGAAATTTTGTTGCTGACGATCCCCGGCGAGCCGATGGTTGAATACGGACTCCAGATCGAAAAACGGATCGCCGATCGAGCGACTCCGATCGTCATCGGCTACGCGAACGGCCATCTCGGCTACATCTGCACGCACGAGTCCTACAAGTCCGGCGGCTACGAACCCAACATGTCTCCGCTCAAGACAGAAGCGAAGGAAATGATTCTCGATGAAATCGGTCGCTTGTCCGACAAAGTGCTGGCCGACGTGTTCGAGTCGTTCAAGCCGACTAAGTAAGACGCTGTAAGACGGCGATGCCGTCAGTAACCCGAGGCGTCGGCGAGTGCGTGCGCTCCAACACCCGCATTAGAGTCTTCGGTTGTATTTTATGCGCGCCATGCGCGCGATACGTAGCCGAGTCGCTCCGCGACTTGGATCGGCGTCGCGGAGCGACGCCGCTACGTTGCGGGCGAAGCCCGCGTTAAGCAAGTCAGCGAAACGCTCGACCTCGCTGACGCTTCGGGTTACGGTCATGACGTCTCCCCACCGAAAGGCTGATCGATGAAGTACCCGAAGAGAATCGTTGCCGCGCTGTTGTTTGTCTTGCTCGCGCGAGCTGTCGAAGCTCAGACCACCGAGACAGCCCAGCCGGAGAAGAAGCTGCCGCTGCCAGGCGAAGTGTTTCGCGTCGAGGGGCGAACAGCGTTTGTGATCCCGCCAGACAGGAAGACGGCCGACGGCGCGACGCCGTGGGTGTGGTACGCACCGACGCTTCCCAATCTGCCGGGCACCGAAGAGCGTTGGATGTTTGAACGCTTTGCAAAGGCCGGGATTGCGGTTGCGGGGATTGATGTGGGCGAGTCGTATGGCAGTCCGGATGGCCGCAAATTGTTCTCGGCGTTTCATCGTGAGCTGACCGAAAAGCGAGGCTTTGCACCGAAACCGGTGATGCTGGGTCGCAGTCGCGGCGGTCTGATGACGTTGGGATGGGCCGTCGAGAACGCGGACAAGGTCGGCGGGTTCGCGGGCATCTACCCGGTTTGCAACCTCGCCAGCTATCCGGGAGTGCCACAAGCCAGCGGCGCGTACCGCCTGAAGCCGGACGAACTCGCAGCGCGGCTCACCGAACATAATCCGATCGACCGACTCGACGCGCTGGCCAGGGCACAAGTGCCGCTGTTCGCAATCCACGGTGATATCGACAAGGTCGTCCCGCTCGAAGCCAATTCGGGCGAAGTGCGAAAGCGGTATCAAGTCCTCGGTGGCGACATGCAACTCATCGTCCCTGCCGGGCAAGGGCACAACATGTGGTCCGGTTTCTTTCAGTGTCAGGAGTTGGTCGACTTCGTCATCGCGAATGCCAAGTCCGAATGATCGCTGCGAGATCGAAGGGGCGCCGCAGTTGGGTGCGGTTGCGACAGTTCAATCACCCAGGTCTTCACGAAATCACTGTTTGCCCGCTCTCACGCCATCACCATTCGACTTATGTTCGATGTGCATCCCAAGAATCTGATCATTGGCGGCAAACTCTGCAACGATCGTCAGGTGTGCCGCACGCTGGTCGTTCCGTTTGCCTGGATTGTGCGGTTTTGACGGCGACGTTGCCGACGGTCTACAAAAAAACCTCGACTCTGTGTGGCACTTTGGAACTATGTTGAATGTTGTGGGCGCTACGGCCAATTTGCTTGTGGATGATTGCCGCCTTCGCAGTGATGGATCTCATACGATGAATTTAACTCGAACGGAATTCCACCGTCGCCAACTCGAACTGGAGCGTTTGGTGGACCAGGCCGGATTCGCGGACGGGACGGAACCGGCGCACAACTCGGTCGCGTGGATCCTGAAAAACTGTCCGCAATCGGGTTCGTCGTCCTTGGACGCGATTGTTTCCACCGTGCCGTTCCGAATCGGTCGCGCCTCCGAGAACGATCTGTGTTTGGTGAATCCGACCGTCTCATCGCGGCACGCGGAATTGTTCTTCGTCGAAAACGACCTGTTTGTCAAAGACTTAAACAGCACGAACGGCACATTTGTAAACGGCATTCGCGTTCGGAATGCCGAAGGACTGCGTGAGGGAGACCGGCTGCAGTTTGGAACCGAGAAGTTCAGTGTGCTGCGACGGACCGCGGCGGTGACGCCGCAGGCCACCGTTTCGGCAGACGCCGCCGGTGATGCGCTGGCGTACCTGCAATTCGACAGACTGCTGACCGGGTCGGGGATCACCCCATTTTTTCAACCGATCGTGCGCCTCGCGGATGGCCAGCGCGTCGGTTTCGAAGTCTTAGCCCGAAGTCGACTGCTGGGGCTGGAGACTCCGTTCGACATGTTCCGTGTCGCGGTCGAGCGAGGTGGTGCCGCACACCTGAGTCGCCTCTTGCGCCACGAGGGCCTGAAAACGGGACGATTGCTCGGTCAAGGGACACAGTTCTATCTGAATACACATCCTTCCGAGTTGAATGCCCCCGCGCTGTTCGAGTCGCTCGAACAACTTCGGCAGCAAGCCCCGGAAGCGTCGTTGATCCTGGAGATTCACGAAGCCGCTGTGACATCGTTGACGTATCTCGCGGAGCTGCGGGCGCGGCTTCGCGATCTGCACATCGGCTTTGCCTACGACGACTTTGGCGCGGGACAGGCGCGGTTACTCGAACTCGCGGACGTTCCGCCGGACGTGATTAAATTCGACCTGAGCCTCGTGCAAGGGATTGCGGAAGCCTCCGACCAGCGGTGCCGGACGGTCCGGTCGCTGGTAAAGATCGTGCGCAGCCTCGGCGTGACACCGTTGGCCGAAGGGGTGGAAACGCCGGAGGACGCGAATGTCTGCCGGGAATTCGGATTCGAACTCGCCCAGGGCTATTGGTTCGGGCGACCAGCATCGGCCGCAAACTGGCTGTTAAAATCATGAGTACCACCCTCTTCGGCAGCACCAGTTGCGGCGACCAATCCTTGTTGTCCGCTCTGTTGGCGGGCGAACGATTCTGGCCCACGGAGCCGCAGACGCTGCGGGACACGGGTCTCAGCGAGCCGTTCCTGGAAGCGTTGCTCTGCAAGTCACTGCTCGCCAACGGCGGCAATTACGGCCGCAAGATCGCCGCGGCACTGTGCCTGCCCTTCGCGATCATCGATCCGATCCTGACCCGCCTGCGTTCGCAGCAGTTGATTACGCATCGCGGTTCCGGCCCACTCAATGACTATCTGTACGCGCTGACCGACGAGGGACATCGGCGGGCGGTGGCCTACCACAGGGAATGCGCGTATTCCGGTCCTGCGCCGGTAGCGCTGATGGATTACGTCATCTCGGTGGAAGCCCAAGCCATCTCGGACGAACCGATCCGTCGCAGTGACCTGATCGACGCCTTCCACGACGTTTCGGTGCCGCCGGAGCTGCTGCACGTGCTCGGCCCCGCGATCAACTCCGCCAGTGGGCTTTTTCTCTACGGCGCGCCGGGTAACGGCAAGTCGACGCTGGCACACCGTATCACCAGTTGCTTTGGACAGGAAATCTGGCTGCCGCATGCCTTCGTGGAAGGCCACGAGATCGTGCACGTGTACGATCCGGCCTACCACCGCGAGCGACCCACGGGCGACGGGCGGCTGGGTGAGGGCCACACTTACGATCGCCGCTGGCTACGCGTCCGCCGGCCCACGGTGGTCATTGGCGGTGAACTGACGATGGACAGCTTGGAGATTCGCCACGACCCGGTGAGTAACGTCAGTGAAGCCCCGCTGCAATTGAAAAGCAATTGCGGCTGTCTCTTGATCGATGATTTCGGCCGCCAGCGCGTGGCGCCCGAGGAGTTGCTGAATCGCTGGATTATTCCGCTCGAGAACCGGCACGACTTCCTGAAGCTGGCCAGCGGCAAGAAAATTCAGGTTCCCTTCGAACAGCTCATCATTTTCTCGACCAATCTCGATCCTGCCGATTTGGTCGACGAGGCCTTCTTGCGGCGGATCCCGTACCGCGTGGAAGTCCTCGACCCGAGCGACAATGAATTTCATTCGCTGTTCCAACTGGCGGCGGAGCGTGCCGGATGTGCCTACGATCCGGACGCCGTCGAGCATCTCCTTGACAAATACTACCGCCCGGAACAGCGCCCGCGGCGACGCTGTCATCCGCGCGATTTGCTCCAGCAGATCCGCAACTTTTGCACCTACCACGAAGTGCCATTTGAAATGCTGCCCGAATACTTCGACAAGGTGGCCCAGAGTTTCTTTACGACGATGCGCACCAAGGACCAACGCTCCCAACGAGGGGCGGAGCCGCAAACAAAGTAGTCTTCACGCCCCGTGTGAAGAATCCCCAACCAACGTCACGCAACGATCCCGCACAACGTCGCAGGAGAACTGATCCGATGCCTACACAAGCGACAGTCGAACGAACCATGCTGGTCGATGCGGAAATGATCCCGCCGGCGCACGACGATCACCACGAAGTCATCGCCGGTTACACGTTGCAGCGGCAAATCGGCAGCGGCGGGTATGGCGAGGTGTGGCGTGCGGTCGGTCCTGGGGGACTGCCCAAAGCCGTGAAGATCTTACACGGCCGGTTTGACGGTCCGCGGGCGGATACCGAGCTGAGATCCCTGCAATTGATGCGCGAGTTGCGGCATCCGTTCCTGCTGAATGTCGAGCGAATTGAGACCGTCGGCGGCCGATTGATCATCGTCACTGAGTTGGCCGAAGGAAGTCTCGAAGACCGCTTTGAGCAGTTCCGGCAACAGGGGGGTAAGGGCATCCCGCGCGACGAATTGCTCACGTACCTGCAAGACGCGGCCGACGCGCTGGATTACATGTATGAGAAACACGGCTTGCAGCACTTGGACATTAAGCCCGGCAACCTGCTGTTTCAGGGAGGGCATGTCAAGGTCGCCGATTTCGGTCTGATCAAGAACCTGAACCAGACCAACGTCTCCATGATCTCCGGCTTTACGCCGCTATACGCACCGCCCGAACTCTTCGATGGCCGGCCCAGCCGCGGCAGCGATCAATACAGTCTGGCGATCGTCTACCAAGTGATGTTAACCGGCGTGCCTCCCTTCGCGGGCCGGACGGCCGCACAACTGACGGCCCAGCATCTGAGCAGTAAACCCGACTTGTCGGCGCTGTTGCCCGCAGACCACGCGGCTGTGGCGCGCGCACTTTCGAAGAGTGCCCAGGCGCGATTCCCCAGTTGCCGCGAGTTTGTGGATCGACTGTCGCAGCACCGAGTGGTGAAGAGCCGATCCGGTGTGAGTCCTGCGGACCGAAGTTCCCGGCCCCCCGGGGACCCGCCCCATGCGGTGTGCCGCGCCCGAAGACCGAGCCGATCATCCCGAAGATTGAGACGGTCCCGCTTTCGGTCCTGGACGTCGGTGGCTCACAGGTCTCGTATCGACCGACTTTGTTCCTCGGCATCGGCGGTCTGGCGGGAGCTGTACTGCGCCGTCTCCGCCGTCGGCTGACTGTGCGCTGCGGACACCGCCAACCTCTGAGCGCACTTCCGTTCTTGTACGTCGACACCGATCTGCAGGCGATCGCCGCAGCTCACGATGACGAATTGGGGATGGGTTTGAGTCACGATGAGACCTTGGCTATCCCGCTGCGCGAGCGGAACCACTACCGCACGGCAGCCCATGATCTGCTGCAATGGTTGAGTCGCCGTTGGCTGTTCAACATGCCTCGCTCCGGGCAGGTCGAAGGACTGCGGCCGTTGGGCCGGCTCGCGTTCGTCGACCATCAACGCGAGATTCGCGAACGCCTGCAACACATGCTGTCCGCCGTGACGCTGGACGCGTCGGTCCCACAAACCGGCCGGGACTTGGGCCTGCGATTTGGGAATGAGCCTCCAGAAGTGTTTGTGATTGCATCGCTGGGTGGCGGCACCGGCAGCGGTGCCATCTTGGACGCCGCGTACTTGGTGCGAGATGTTTTCAAGACGCTCGCCATTGAGCCAGGTCCCGTGTCCGGCCTGCTTCTGCAGGCGACGAACGGTCGCGAGCAAGTGCAGAGCTTGCAGAAGGCGAACGCGATCGCGTGCCTGAAAGAACTCGACGACTTCGGCGATCCACACATCGGCTACCCCGGCGACGTCGCCTGTCAGCTTTCCCCGTGCGATCAGCCGCCCTTCGACCATGCCTATCTGGTCCCTCTGGGGGACGGCCTGAGCGACCTGGAGTTCGAGACGGAAATCGAGAAAGTCGCCGAATACCTGTATCGCAACGCCGCGACCCCCGCACGCGAGTTCTTCAACAAATGCCGAGTTTCCGAGCGGGAGACACGGTCCTCGCTGAGCCGCACTCCTTTGCGGACGTTTGGACTCGCGACGGTCGATCAACTCGCTAACACGCAGACGCACCTCGAAGCCGCCGCGCTGAGCCTCGGCCTGCTCCGCAGGTGTCGCGAGATCCTCGGCCGCAACGTCACCAGCACCCAGGTCGGCACGCCAACTCAGACCCCAGACTTGCTACGCCCGTTGCACCTGAACACCGAGCACCTTTCGGAGCAAGCCCGGACAATCATCCGCGGGGAGATGGGAAAGAACGTTGAGGCGTATTTTCTCCGCAAGCTGGCAACCCTGGCGCCCCTCCCCGCTGGTCAGCGGCCACTCCTCGACCCGCTCTGTTGCGAGATCGATCGGGAGTTCGCCGTCACGTCTGGGAACGGAATCCTTGAGGGGCATCCCGCACGCGTCGTGGCGAAAGTTCGCGAACAACTGGGCGTGTCGGCGCGACTGGCCGTGGAAACG
>CAYSHJ010000327.1:0-4019 GCA_964430385.1 uncultured Planctomycetaceae bacterium | reverse complement strand
CACCGCGACGATCACCGTCAACTCGGTGAATGACGTGCCGGTGGCGAATGGCGAAGACTATGAAATCAACGAGAATAATCCGTTGGAGGTGACGGCCCCTGGCCTGCTGGGCAACGACTCGGACATCGACGGTGACACGTTACAGCCTGTCATTGTGGTCGCGCCTGCTCACGGAAGCCTGAGCGTTTCACCGGATGGCAGCTTCGTCTATCAGCCGGACAGTTTTTACGCGGGAACCGACACGTTCAGTTATCAGGTGTCGGATGGGCAGGACGTGTCGAACCCGACGGTCGTCACCATTACGATTGACGCCGTGCGGCCGTTCGGGCCACCTCCCACTCCCGATCCCGTTGACGACGACAACTCGCATGACGACAACCTCCTGCCTCCGCCGATGAGCGATGTCAGTTTGTTGTCGGTCAGTTCCTGGACCGCGACGAACGGGAACGCCGGACAGTTACGCAGTCGTTCGATGGATGCCATCGGTGATCAACCCGAAGATCGCTTCAGGCCTTTGGAAGTGTCATTGCTCGCGGCCTCAAACGTGGCTTCGGCGGATCGTCGTGACTTGCGATTTTTCGGACCTGGCATGGGGCGTCCGATGGCTGATGACGATCTCGTGCCGATTGAGGTCGCGATCGTCGAAAGCTCAACCTCGTCCGCCGGAATGTTCAAACTCGGTAAAGGTTGGTTCTGGGAGCAGTTGGATAGCCAGCGTGAGAAAAATCAGCAGACATTGGATGTGAACAGCCTGGCAGTGGGCACGACGATCACCGTCGTCTCGGCGTTCTCGGTGGGCTATGTCGTGTGGACGCTGCGGAGCGGCTATCTGCTGGCGAGCTTCCTGGCGACATTGCCGGCGTGGCGCGCGTTCGATCCGCTGCCTGTGCTGCAAGCCTTCGCGGCGTCGAAAGAAGATGACGACGAAAACCTTCCACCAGAGATGAGCCTGTCATCGTTCGTGGCTCAACGTTCCAAGGCCGCCGCAAGGGATCTCTCGGGATCAGTGCCTAACGAAATCTAACGCGGGCTTCGCCCGCAACCCAACAGAGACACAGACTCAAAACACGAAGAAGGTAAAAAATGGTTGGGTGAGAATTGAGACACCCAAGGTTGCACGAGCGTTGGTGGATGCACTTTCAAAGCATCTCTTCCAATGTCTTTCATCTTTTACCCAATCATTTTTTACCTTCTTCCGGTGCGACTCGCTACTTCGGAGTAAACGTACAAGACAGTGTTCACTCCAAAATCTTCTCACGAAAACAAAATTTTCAACGTTTGCAGAGCAGCGTGGCGGAACACGCAGGAGCTAGGAATGGTACGCATTTCCACAATTTCTCGACTGGCATGGGGACTCTCCTCGATCACGATCAGCGTCGTGCTCGCGGCGGGCGTGCTGGGGCTCATCCCAGACCGCAACCGAGCGGTGATGGAGGGACGTAGCCGGCTGTGCGAAACGACCGCCATTGCGTTCACCCTGTTGGCCGGACAAGAGAACTACGACCACATTCGCCTCGGCCTGGAAGCGATCGTGAGCCGCAATCCCGAACTGTTGACGGCGGCGGTCCGACGAACGGACGGACAGATCATCGCGCGCGCCGGAGATCACGAACATCAATGGAACGAAGCCCATGCGAGTGACCTGCCAGGGTCGCACATGTACGTTCCCATTGCGTTCAACGGCGAACCGTGGGGCATGCTGGAGGTTTGCTTTGAACCGTTGTCACCAGGAGGCTGGAAGGGAATCTGGTTGTTGTCAGAGGTACGACTGCCGCTCTTTCTGGCCATCGCGGGAGGCCTGTGTTACTGGGTGTATCTGCGACGAGCGTTGCATTACCTCGACCCCTCAAAGGTCGTTCCCGCGCGAGTCCGCCAAGCTTTGGACACGCTGACGGAGGGCTTGTTGCTGCTCGATAAGAACGAGCACATCGTGCTCGCCAACAAAGCCTTTACGGAAACGGCCGGCCTGTCCGAAGCGAAGTTGCTCGGTCGAAAAGCCTCGTCGCTGGAGTGGAAGTCCGCCGGAGTCGCGACACCGGCAAATCAACTTCCCTGGCAGAAGGTGCTGCGCGGCGAGGATGGTCACACCGGCAGCATGCTGGCCTTTCAACCCAATGACAAGGAAGACCGTACGTTCATCGTCAACGCCGCTCCCATCCTGGATGAGAAGGGACACTCGCAAGGCGCACTCACCAGCTTTGGCGACGTCACACCGTTGGAAAAGAAAAAAGTCGAGCTGTCGGAGATGCTCAAGCTGTTGCAAAAGTCGTCCAACGAAATTCAGCGTCAGAATCAGGAGCTGGAACGACTCGCCACCGAAGACCCACTGACGGGCTGCATGAATCGCCGTTCGTTCTTCGAAAAGTTCGACGCCGCGTGGCAGTCCGCCGGGCAGAAAGGGCGGTCGTTGAGCTGCGTGATGGTCGATATCGACCACTTTAAGTCGGTCAACGACAACTTCGGCCACAGCGTGGGGGATGAGGTATTGAAGAAGGTGGCTCACACACTGAGCGAGGCCGCTCGCGATAGGGATTTGGTCTGTCGGTTCGGGGGAGAAGAGTTCTGCGTGCTGATGCCGCAGACGGACATCGATGCCGCGCGCGTCGTGGCCGAACGATTGCGGGAGACCATCGCCTCAATCCCGTTCACGCAGCTCACTGTAACCGTCAGTTTGGGAATCTCGTGCCGAGACTTGGGAGCGCAGTCGCCTCAAGAACTGTTGGATCAAGCGGACAAGTGTCTCTACGTGGCGAAGCATCACGGTCGCAATTGCGTGGTGTCGCTGGATCAGGTGCCGGCCGATTTGGTCATCGAGGAAAAGACAGTCTCGCCAGCCGCCGCGGTCGAACCGCCGGTGTCGTTCCCCGTCGCGATCGCGTTGCTCTCCGCGCTGGCTTATCGAGACCTGCCGACCGCCGAGCACAGCCGGCGAGTCGCCGATCTGTGTGTCTTGGTGGCCGAAGGATTGATGACTCCCAGCCAATGTTACCTGCTGGAAATCTCCGCATTGCTCCATGACATCGGCAAGATGAACTTGCCCGACGTCATTTTGCACAAGCTCGAACCGCTCAGTCCCGAAGAGCGTGCGAGCGTGCGCACGCACCAGGAGTTCGGTACCGAGCTCGTCCGCGCGTCGATCAAGTCACCGGAACTTTGCACGATCCTGGATAATTACCTGATTCCGTTCGAAAACGGCTACTTGGACCCCAAGACCGACAAACGAATTCGGTTGCCGTTGGGTTCTCGCATTCTGGCGATCGCCAATTCCTTGGATGAGATGACTTCGGATCGAGCCGGCCAAACGGGCCACAAGCTGGACGTGGCCTTCACAGAACTGCGTCGCCTCGCCGGTTCGCAGTTCGACGCGGAACTGGTCGAGCGGTTCGCCGCCTGCGTCCGTTCACGGCGACCGGTGAACGCGGACACCGATGCTGGCACCGTCTCGAAAGAAGCGGCATTGTCGATCGGCATGCAAATTGAGCGGCTTGTGCTGGCGCTCGATCGCCGAGACTTACCAGGTCTGGGAGACTTGGCGGGGCACCTGCACCTCTTGGCGAACCAACAAGGCGCGCGCGACGTCGCCGATCAGGCGGCCGAGCTACACGCGGCCCTGACCTCGGAAGACAGCGACCTGCTGGGCGTGCTGCACGAGGCCGATTCGTTGCTGAAACTTTGCCGCGCGACGCAACGAGCCTATTTCGACGGCATTCAGCCACGAACGCCGCCAACTCTGGCCTGACGGCGGCGATCTGACCGAGAAAAAGCCGGGACTTCGTCCGACAGCGCACCTTGTAGCTGAATTCGCAAGAATTCAGCCGCACGAGCCTGGTCGACGGACTGAATTCTTGCGAATTCAGCTACGACGAGTCAGAAGGTGTGCTGTCGTGATCGCTACGATCAGGGTTTTGTTCACGAATCGCAGGATTGACAAAATCCAGCGGACATGAGGCCCCGCCGTTCTGATCCAACGAGTTGGTTAAAGCCCACGGCGCGTCGGACTCGAAAAGAAGCGATGATAC
>CAYSHJ010000326.1:0-7608 GCA_964430385.1 uncultured Planctomycetaceae bacterium | reverse complement strand
CAAACGATCCGCGGTTTTCCTGGCCGTCACCGCGGAAGAGAAAGGGCTGCTCGGTTCGAAGTACTACACCCGAAATCCGCTCATCCCTCTGAGCAAGACAGCGCTCAATCTGAACGTCGACATGATCCTGCCGCTCGGCGTCCCGACATCGGTCGTCGTGACAGGTGCCGACCGAACGTCGATCTGGCCGACGGTCAAAGCGGCGGCAGAGAGGAACCGCCTGGAGATCGAAGTGGACCAGAGGGCACACCTGGGAATCTTCTACCGCTCGGACCATTTCTCGATGGCGCGGTCGGGCGTCCCCGCGTTTTCCGTCGCGGCGGGAATGAAGATCACAGGCAAGCCGAATGACTTCGCCACCAAGGCTCACAAGGATTTCAACGACAAGGCGTACCACTCGCCGCAGGATGAATTTCAGTCGGACTGGGATTTTTCGGGCTTCATTGTGCTGGCTGAGTTCATGCTTGACGTAGCCCGCGACGTTGCCAACGCCGACCAATTGCCGACTTGGAACGTCGGGGACGAATTCCGTCGTGCGACAAGGTAATTGGGCAGCGTCCAGAAACCGGAAACGACTTGAAGCGGGATTGGTACAAGTGCCCTTCGCTGACGACATGCCGATGCTTTTGCCAAAAAGTCTTCGCCGAAAAAGGCATCAAGGTGAAGTATCTCGTCGGCACGATGATCGAACTGCCTCGCGCCGCCGTCAGAGCCGACCAGATCGCTCAAGAAGCTGAGTTCTTCAGCTTCGGTACGAATGACCTCACGCGGACGGGTCTGGGCATGAGCCGCGACGACTACGGCAGCTTCATCCGCCACTACATGGAGAACGACCTGGTTCCGAAAGACCCGTTCCAAGTGATCGACTTCGACGGCATCGGCGGCCTGATGGAAATCGGCGTCGAGCGCGGCCGCAAGACGCGGAGCAATCTGAAAATCGGCATCTGCGGCGAGCACGGCGGCGAACCCGACAGCGTGACATTCTGCCACCGCATCGGCCTAAACTACGTGAGCTGCTCGCCGTTCCGAGTGCCGATCGCCCGTCTCACTACGGCGCAGGCGGCTTTGGAAAAGAAGTACATTGAGTGGGTCGAGTCATCGAGACCCGTCATTGAAAACCAAGAACGCACAGCCCTTCAATCGGCGGGGCGTTTTTGTTGGAAAAGGAACCAGCCTTCTCGACGCAACGAATGCAACAACATTCATTGCCCTTCAAGATAAGCGGCAATTTGAGCGACGACGTTAAACATCTCGTCGAGTTGAAAACTGGCGTGATCATCGGGACGCAGAACAGATTTGAGTTCTGTGTCAGATTGCCTCGAAAGGGTTTGTAACTTTGACGCGGAGACATCGACCGAAGCATTTCCAGGAACGGCAAGCTTCAAGCTAACCAGCCGACGCAACTCTGAATCATCGGGATCAATCAGGCCGGCACGAATGGCGTAGGCGATGTCATAAAAGTCGCGAATCTTCGGTTCACGGCGAGAAAGAGCAGCCCGGATTTTTTCCGCGTAGGTTTCAATCGTTGAAAGCACGGTCACGTTTGGAGGCTCAACGACTGCAGCGTTTCCTTCCCGGTTGCTCAAGAGGGTCTGCGCCTTCGCTTTCAGTGGCGGAGTCAATAATGGCTCGCGCAATCCGACTTCAATGACGACAGATTCGACTTGGACACTGACCGCGGACTGGTAACCGATGCGGCCGAGGTACTGCTTCGAGAGGTTGTTGGCGACAAATGGTTCGATGATCGTCAATTCGGAACAGCGGCTTGGTATCGAAGCAAAGTGTCGCTTCACCGGCTCGATTTTTTCGCGGCGAACACTTCGCGAGACATCCGATTCGACCGAGATTACGAAATCCAAGTCTTCACTCAAACGATAGAATCCCGCGTGAACTTTGCTGAGGCTCGTGCCCTCTTTGAAGATCAGCCCTGAATTGAACAGACTGGCAAAGTCGCACAACAACAGTGTACAGAAGTAATCTTTCTCAATCAATCGCTCGCTGAATCCGGTTGCCGCTGCGGTGAAGGAAAGGGCGTCACGGAAATCCGCCGGTTGAAGGTGAATGGCTGGCAAATCGGATTCATGATTCATGGTTGAAGACAACTCCCCAGCGACGTTCAATTTGTCTCTCGTCATCGGATCGAGCACTTGAGCGTCGTTTCGGATGAGTGGGATCCCATGCAATGACGCTGGATGATCGCCTCAATTTTCGTTCGAGCATCCGCAGCAAGCCCATCGGAGCGTTGCAGTCTTGCAGAAGCCAACCGATTCGGCGAATGGTCCCGTGATTGGCGAATTGAAGTGTCACCTCGACCAAGTCCGCAGCGAAAGCAGAATCACGTTGCAGTTCCGCGCGAATCCAATCGTAACCGCGAGGCAAACTGTTGAAACGCGACCAGTCATAGACGGCATCGAATAACGCGCGCGCTCGCGTGGGCCAAATCAATTCCGTTCCATCGGGATGAGTCGTGACCTCGGTTGCACCCAGCCGTGCTGGGGCCACCTTGATGAGGTCCAATGCTACGGCACCGATCTGTCGTTCGCCGGAATCGAGCGTGTTGTAGACGTGGATTCGATTGGGAATCTGATCGTCCCAGCCGTATCTCTGAAATGCGATCGGCCCGCAGAGTTGGTATTGGCCTCCGCAGTCCAAGATCAATGACTTCAGGACCGATGCTTCTGTCGGAGTCCAAGCTGCACCTTGTTGGTTTGTCGGGCGAATTAGAAATCGACCTCGCCGCAGTCGGAGCGCGTCGCCCGATCGAACGAGCTTGCGAACTAAGGCTTGCTCCTGGTTCCGGGAGATTTTGAAATTCCTAGAGAGTTCATTGACCTTCACGACTCGAAGCTCCGTAAAGAATTCGATCTTGGTTTTGGTCTTTGACTTCATTGCACGGTATTTTCAGAATCGGCTCACCGATTCAGATTTCGAAAATAGAGTACAACGCCGAATAAAAGAAATACCAGTCTTTTTCCGGTAGAAAGAAAAAAGTGTTGTCCTGATTTACAACGGTTGACTAATCCGGAGATCGTTGTATTGTCATACAACGATTGTTGGAGGTCAAATGGCTAAGAAAAAAACAGTCCGACGGAAACAGACGGTCTCGGCGACGGCATTTGGGAGTTACTACCGTGCTCGCCGTGAAGCATTGGGCCTATCGCTGAGCGAGTTTTGTCGGCTCAACGGTTTCGACAAAGGCAATCACAGCCGACTCGAACGCGGGCTACTCTTGCCTCCACCGCCACAAGAACGCGAACGACGTCTAACCCTTGCCCAAGCCATTCACGTTCGCGAGGGAACTCCAGAGTGGGACGAATTCAATGCCCTCGCGGATGCTGCCGTTGGCCAATTTTCAGTGCGAGGAAGCATTCATGCCGCAAAAAGGCAGGTGCGGTTGGCCCGACAAGCCGGTGCCTCGGCTCGTCCAAGAGTCTGGATGACCGAGTTGGACTTGCAGCAATGGGCTAAATCAATTGACTCGATTCAACTCCTGCCGCAACTCATCCGAATGTTGGTGCGGGCCACGATTGAATCGCCAAAGCTTGTACGGTTTTCGGCTGGCGAGGGAGTGCAGCGTCACGGATGGGATGGAATCGTCGAAGTTGCACATGGCAACGACTTTGTTCCAGACGGAATCAGTCGGTGGGAACTAAGCGTCGAAAAATCACCGGTTGGAAAGGCAACTGAGGTATTCGACCAACGCGCGAAAGAGGATCGTGGTTTTGACCTCAGCCAAAGGACGTTCGTCTTCGTCACGCCCTGCAAGTGGGACAACAAGTCCAAGGCCAAGTGGTGTGATGAAAGGCGATCACTCAAGATTTGGCGAGACGTTTTGGTCTGGGACTCCACCGATTTGGAGCAATGGTTGGAGATCGCTCCGGCGGTCGATCAATGGATTGCTCGGAGAACCGGATTAAAACCAGACGGCATCACCGATCTTTCGGAACATTGGGAGAATCTACGGGAAAGCTTCACCAAGTATCGGCGGTGGAATGAGCGGGCCGTTGATGTCATGTCGGTTGGGAGTTCAGCGACAATACCGGTGCTGATTCCCAATGTTTTTCTGGCGGGTCGCCAAGAACAGGTGAAGGTGCTGCGAGCTCTTTTCGGATTGCCTGACGAGCCTGGCGGGATCACAAAGCCCGATGCCTTCGATCGCCACTCGGTGCTTCCGTTGGGTTCGGCATCACCAAACGACGTGATTGATTTTGCGGCGGCAATGGTGGCGAGTTTGTCCGACGATGAGCGTGAGCAAATCAAATCACGAATGCTTGTTGTCGAATCGATGGAGGCGTGGCGTGACCTCTGTGTTTCGCAGCATCGACTCGTGTTGTTGGCTCATCCGCGATTGTCGGTGGATCCAGAGTCGATTGCGAACGCAACGCGGCACGGGCATCAAGTCTTGTTGTGCTCGGAGCGTTTCGTGGGAGATCGGTCGTCCGTTGTCGAGCTGCCATCGCCGCGCCGCGATGAGCTTGAAAAAGGACTGATCCTCTGCGGGCTCGATGAGTCAAAAGCGGCGCGATTGGTCGGTGAGTGCGGACGCAGCTTGACCGCATTGAAACGCCATCGCGAATTTGCGAGACACGCTCATACGGCGGTTCCAGCGTGGGCCGCACCAAAATCCGCGCGCGAACTGGTTCCGATGTTGTTGGCAGGGGCATGGGACGACAGCAACGAGGCTGACCAGCAAATCCTGGCTCGGCTCGCTGATCGGCGATACCACGATGTGGCCTCGTTGGCGGCTTGTTGGCTTCAGAAGGAGGATTCGCCAGTCATTCACATCCAATCGACGTGGAGTTTTCTGTCACGCGAAGATTCCTGGAACTTGCTGGCACCGTTACTGACTTCGCAGCACTTGGATTTGTTTCAAGAGATTGCGTTGGAAGTCTTAGCTGTCGATGACCCAAAACTTGAATTGCCAAATGAACAACGTTGGCAAGCGGTTCTGCGCGGAAAGCGTCCCAAGTTTTCCAGTGACCTCAGACGTGGCATCGCGGAGACGATCACGCTACTCGCGGCGAAATCCGCTCCGTTGCACGTCAGCTTGCGCGCGCCCGATCGTCCGAGAATCATCGTGCGAAAACTGCTCGACAAGGCATCGTGGACGAGGTGGTCTTCGCTTTCAGGAGTCTTGTCGCTCTTGGCGGAAGCTGCACCGGACGCATTTCTCTCCGCCGTTGAGCCGGACATTGATCAACCCGATTCCGCGACGTTGAAGCTTTTTGCGGAGTCGGGCGGCGGCGATCCGATGTTTGGTGGTTGTTATCACGCGGACCTGTTGTGGGCGTTGGAAACGGTCTCTTGGGATCCCGAACAATTGGACCGATCCGTTCGCGTGCTTGCCCGACTAGCGGAACGAAAACCCAACTCCGGTAATTGGGGCAATAACCCAATGAGCAGTCTGACGCACATTTTCCTTCCTTGGCTGCCACAAACGACGGCCGATGTTCCCAGGCGAATCAAGGTTCTCAACTCGTTGTTGGAAAAAACATCCGATGTTGGTTGGAGGCTGTTGCTCAACCTGCTGCCGGATAAGCAGACCAGCTCGGATTACATTCAACGTCCCAAGTGGCAACCGTGGGCCGACGGATTCTCGCCCAGCGTCAAGCTGGCCGACGTTTACGAACAGCAATCGCAATGTGCCGCGCTTCTTTTGGCGGCAATCAGTTCGGACTTTCGCCGTATCGAGCAAGTGATTGCAGACGTTGGAAGTTTCCCGCCGGAACAACGAAAACAACTTCTAGTGTTGCTCGAATCACTCGATGCGACGCAGTTCGGCAACGAACCACGAGAGGTGATTGTGTCGGCATTTCGGATGATCATCACTCGTCACCGGCAGCATCCCACGGCGTTTTGGGTGCTCCCGAACGAGCAGTTGGACCGTCTAGAAACGTTGCAACAAGAGTTCGAGCCAAAGGACATCGCTCGACGTCACGCCTGGATGTTTCGAGACCACATCGAACTGCCGGTTCCGTATGAGAAAATGGACTTTCAAGAACAAGAGCGCCGCGTTCGCGAGATGCAACTGGAGGTCATTCGCGAAGTATTCACCAACAACGGACTCGACGGAATTCACGAACTCGCGAAGTTGGCGAAGTCACCTCGACTCGTTGGCTATCTCTTCGGCAAAGCGAACGTGGCACAGGTCGACGAACTCATCCTTCCCAAATATCTCTCGTCCGAATCGCCATTTGACGACCTCGGCAGAGGCTATTTTTACGCAAGACAACAAGATGCTGGTTGGCTGTGGGTCGAACAGTTGCCGTTGAATTTGTGGACGACCGATGAAGCGGGTTGTGTGCTTGCTGAACTTGAATTTGAGCGGCGAACTTGGGATTTGGTGAGGCGTCAGACGCGCGAAGTTCAGGACTATTTTTGGCGACACACCTATGGCCGATTGCGACAGCCAAGTCCCGATGATGTGACGTTCGCCGTTAGCCAATTGCTGGTTTACCAACGTCCGATCCAGGCCCTCGCCGTTCTTCAATCTGCTGTCTATGAGAAGCTCACCATCGGGGCCGATCTCATGCTGAAGACCCTTGAAGCGGTGCGAACCGAGCTTGCGTCACCAGAAACGGCAAATGTCGATCGTTCTCATATTTGCTGGGAGATTGGCAATCTCATTTCCTATTTGCAGCAAGCGGAGGACGCCGACGTCAATCGACTCGCGGCGCTAGAGTTCGCATTCCTGGACATCTTCGACAGCCACGAGGCCGAACCGAAGACGCTATTGGCGATGATGCGCGACGATCCAACGAACTTCGTACATCTCATTCAGACGATGTTTCGTTCGGATCGAGAAGAATCGAATGAGTCGGAGCTGCCGCAATCTGAAGAGCAGAAAGCATTGTTCGCTCGGCAAGGTTTCAAACTCCTTCACCAGTGGCGTGAAGCGAAACCGCCTCGGCTTCCTGGAATGCAAGATGATGGGACGATCGACGCGGAGAGATTGTTTGACTGGGTCAAGCAAGCTCGCACCAAGTGTCAGGAGTCGGGGCATCTTGAAATTTGCGATGAGCAAATCGGCGAGGTGCTGGCTCGTGATCCCGAACCCGCTGATCGGACGATGGGTTGGCCCTGCGAAGCAATCCGCGACCTGCTCGAGGAGTTCAGCGTGAGTGGTGATTCGGCAATCATTCGCGGGATTGAAATCGGCATCTTCAACAAACGTGGAGTCACTTGCCGGTCGCTCACAGCAGGTGGAGTTCAAGAACGTGACTTGGCCGAAAAG
This sequence comes from uncultured Planctomycetaceae bacterium, assembly GCA_964430385.1. Taxonomy (GTDB): domain Bacteria; phylum Planctomycetota; class Planctomycetia; order Planctomycetales; family Planctomycetaceae; genus CAYSHJ01. The sequence continues at coordinate 374 of CAYSHJ010000326.1, read as the reverse complement.
TACCGCGCCTACATGCAAGCCAGCCAAGACGAATGGCCGCTGGTCACCGCGTCTCTCAAACGAATGGCCGAAAGGTACGATGCCGACGCATTGCGTGAAGACGAAGAAGCGAGAAAGCGACTCTGATTCAAAACAGTTGCCGCTGCTTTGGCTGTTTCTGGGATTTTAATTTTGCGGGCGGCTTCAGAATCGGGGGGAACAAAAGCGGACAGGTCCGGGACAGGTCCATTTAGTCGCTGTCGGCTGGCTTCTGTGGGCGACCGCGCGGGCGAAGAGTTGATTCCAGTCCGAGATCGTTCGCAGCTTGTTGCGACCATTGAAGTGAACCGAAGGGTTGACCTCGAACCACACTCTGGCGAAGTGCATTCGGTTCT
>CAYSHJ010000325.1:0-1925 GCA_964430385.1 uncultured Planctomycetaceae bacterium | reverse complement strand
TTGATGATGCTGTCCGGGTCGATGCCGAGTGACGAGAAGATCGTGGCTCCGAGATCGGACGGGTAGTACGGGTTCGAGGCGGGATAGGCGGCGATGTTGTCCGAGCTGCCGATGACTTGGCCACCTCGCACGCCGGCTCCGGCGAAGAGAGCGAAGAAGACTCCGCCCCAGTGGTCGCGGCCATCGGGGACGTAGCTCGGCGTGCCGACGTTGCCGCCGAGCTTCGGAGTGCGACCGAACTCGCCGACCATGACGACCAGAGTGGTCTCCAGCAGGCCAGAGGAACTCAGATCGTCAAGCAATGCGGAGACCCCTTGATCGAGCGGCGGCAGCAGGCGGTCTTTGAGCTGCGTGAAGTTGCTGTTGTGCGTGTCCCAGTTATTCATCGTCCCCATGTTGGCCTGCACGATCGGGACTCCGGCTTGCACGAGCCGCCGCGACAACAGCAACGATTGGCCGAACAGGTGCCGACCATAATTGTCACGCACCACGGCCGGTTCCTGATCGATGGCGAAGGCGCGGCCGATCGCGCTCGCGGTCAGAATCGACATCGCCTGGTCTTGATAGTTGCTGAACTCAGCCACCGAGCGGGCACGGTCGAAGCACGCGGACTGCGCGTTGAACTGCGCGAGCAATTCACGTCGATGGCCGAGCGCATCGACCGTCATGCCGACGGGAAGGCTGAGGTTCTCGACGCGAAACTTCGGATCGTTGGGGTCTTGCTTCACATGCCACGGGTCGTACTTCGCTCCGAGGAACCCGGCATCCTGCCCCGAGAATCCGTAGCCGTTGTTCAAATACGTCGGCAGCATCACGCCATTGGGGATTCCATCGCGTCGCGGTTGCAGGTAGTCGAGCGTCGATGCGTAGCAGGGCCAATCGGATCGCGAGGCCATGTGGGTCGAGCCAATCGGCATCTTGTCGATGCCGGTCAGAAGCATATGCGTGGCATGCTCGTGGCTTGGCAAGCCATGCGTCATCGAGCGAATCACCGCGAACTTGTCGGATCGAGCAGCTAGCTTTGGCAAATGCTCACAGACATCCATTCCCGGCGTGCGACTGGCGATCGGCTGAAACGTGCCACGCACTTCGGCTGCGGCCTCCGGCTTCAAATCGAACATGTCGAGATGACTCGGAGCTCCCGTCAAAAAAATCAGGATCACGCTGCGAGCACGTTGCTCGCGGGACGGTCGAGATTCCGCAGCGGACGCTTGCTGCGCGAGCAACGTCGGCAGACCAAAGCCGATCAATCCAGAATAACCGACCTGCAACAGCTCGCGCCGGTTAATGCCGATCGTGTGTTGATGTGCGATTCGCGAATTCATTGTCGGCTGCTTTCAACAGAGTCCGGCGATTGGCTCGCCTCGATTGACCGTGGGAGTGTTTGTAATCTTCCGGCATCGTCGTCCTACGGCATCTTCCACCGTACAACCTCCAAGTGCGACTTTCCGTCTTCGCCGCGATACGAATAGGACGTGACGAGCGTGCCATCGTCGAGCTGCACTGTGGGCCCGAAGCCTCCACCTTGTGGCGTCCCGACAGGAGTTTTCGTATCCAACATGATGCGATCGTGCGCGAAATCGAATTCGAAGAAGTCGTCGGTTTCGGTGCCCACGATCGCTCGCACTCCCAATGGCGGCTTGAGATCGCGAACCGTGAACGTCAGCAGCAGCCGCTTGTCTTGCAGCCGCAGCAGCGACATGTACATCTCGCCGTAGTCGCCGAAGTCGCGGATGCGGTCGAAGGTCTTTGCGGCATCGGCTGACGAAAACAGGATGAAGTGGTCGGCTTGATCGTTCCCCGCTTTGATCGGCCGGTCCTTGATCGGCAGTTCGTTGCTATCGACGCGGACCAGCGCCCAAACTTTGCCGCTGCGAGCTTGCCACAGCCACGTCTCACCGCCAAAGAAACCATAAATGCTCTTA
>CAYSHJ010000324.1:0-20549 GCA_964430385.1 uncultured Planctomycetaceae bacterium | reverse complement strand
ATTCCCCGCGCCCGCATCGTGCATCCGTATCCCGACCAGCGGTTGAGCGTCACCTGACCCAAGGCAAGAGCCGTATGAAGTAGTTCTTCAAGTACGGATCCGTGCGGGGGGTGGCCCGAAAGGGCCATCCCTACCGCAACTGGAATCGTTCAAGGACATCGATATAGATTCGCCAGCGGAGCGTGCCCGTAGAACCTTGGCGTGCCAGCGACTGTAGGACCGGATCAGAAACAGCCTACGAATCCCAACCCAGCAACCCTTCCGTAGTTGATGAATACGCGGATGGCCAATTCAGGAGACACGTGAATGAGTCAGGCGTATGCAATCCGAATGTCAGTCGCGCTTCTATTGCTTACATGGCTCGTGTCGTGCGTTTCTGCGGAGGCCGTGCAGTCGTCGGCAAACGAAGACCAGAGCTTGTTTGGTCAAACAAAGGTGTGGTCGATCCACCTCGAAATCTCTGCCAAGGAGTTTGAGGCGATGCAACCGCCGCAACCGGGCGGGTTTGGTTCTGCTCCGCCGGTGGAGAGAAAGCGAGCAAGTGAGCGGAGCTTGTTCGGCACGGAGTTTCGCTGGGCGCAGGCCGACTTCACTGCGGCAAACAAAACCCTGAAAAAGGTCGGCATCCGTTATGCCGGCGACATCACCTATCTCATCTCGGCGGGCGGCCTGAAGCGACCGCGGAAGATCGCCTTCGACAAGTTCGCCGCACAGAAGTTCGGTGGCTTGACCGCCGTTCACCTGCATGCCATGCCACTAGACCCTTCGAAGGCCCGCGAGGCGCTGGCTTTTTCCGTCTTCCGCGCCTGCGGCGTGCCATCGCCGCGAACCGCCTTCGCCGAAGTCACACTCACCGTTCCGGGCAGACACGACCAGGAGTATCTTGGGCTTTTCACAGTCATCGAGGATGTTGACGCGAGATTCCTCGGTGACCACTTCGGGTCTGACGAAGGCCTCGCGCTGAAGCCGTTTCGTGTCCGCGGTGTCGATTATCTCGGCGAGAAGTGGGATGCGTACAAGGAACAGTACCGACCGCAGCGCGACGCTGCCGTGGACGAGCAACAGCGAGTCATCGCGTTCGCAAAACTCGTAAACTCTGCATCCGACGAAGAATTCAAAGAGCAGATCTCATCGTTCATTGACGTCGACGAGTTTCTCCGATTCATGGCCGCCAATGCGCTCACTGCCAATCTGGAGAGCTTCCTGGCACTCGGCCACAACTACACGCTCTACCTCGATCCGCGAACGAACAAGTTCCAGTTCATTCCCGGTGACCTGGAGTTCTCGTTCGCGAACCTGCTGCTATTCGGTTCTCCCGAAGAGTTGATGGACCTGAGCCTGGCGCATCCCTATCCAGGGGAAAACAAGCTTCCGGATCGATTGCTTGGCATCAAGGAAATCGCGGAACGCTATCGGAAACTGCTTGGGGAACTATCCACGACTGTGTTTACAAAGGACCAGCTTCTTCACAAAGCCGACGCAATCGACAAAGCGACAAGAACGATTCGAGACAAGGAACAAAATGCCGCCGCTGCGCGGCCGGCGCCAGCAGCGCCTCTTGGCCCGCCCGGCGCCATCGGTCCACAGCCACCCGACATCAAGACCTTCGCCGAACAGCGAACAAAATCCGTGGCGGCTCAATTGGCGGGGCTGAGCAAAGGATACATCCCGCGGCCGTTCAGTTTCGGTCCGCCGCCCGGTCCCGGCGGTGGAGGCGGGCTTGGCGTCGGTGGGAATGTGCAGCCAATCGACGAAGTGTCCTTCCGTGAAAATGTAAAAGTTCCACCGGCGTTTGAAGCGACGCTGTTCGCGGCTCCTCCTAAAGTAAGTTATCCCGTTGCGATCGCCTGCGAACCGGCAGGAGCAGTTTACGTCGCAGTGGACGAACAGGGATCGCTCGGGCGCACGCCGGGTGGTGGAAGAATTCTCCGCTGCGTTGATCAGAACGATGATGGCAAAGTGGATGACGTCACGATCTTCGCGAAAGTCGAACATCCACGAGGAGTGACCTACCGCAACGGCAAAGTCTGGGTCATGCATCCGCCAAATCTCTCCGTGTTTCAGGATGACGATGGTGACGGCGTCGCCGACGCACATGAAGTTCTGGTTACTGGACTCACGACGGATCAGATCACGAACCGTGGCGGCGATCACACGACCAATTGCGTGCGGATGGGCATCGACGGCTGGCTTTACATTGGCGTCGGTGACTATGGAATCAAGGAAGCCAAAGGAATAGACGGAAGGACCATTGTTCTGCGGGGTGGCGGGATTGTCCGGGTGCGACCGGACGGGACTGAATTGGAAATCTACTGCACCGGACTTCGGAATCCGTTTGATTTGGCGATTGACCCATTCTTGAACATTTTCACGCGCGACAACACCAACGACGGTGCTGGTTGGGACACGCGAGTCAGCCTTCTCAGACAGTCGGCACTCTACGGATACACCCAACTTTTCGCCAATTTCACCGACGAGATCATGCCCACGCTGGGGACGTTCGGCAACAGCGGAGGTACTGGTGGGCTTTTCGTCCAAGATCCGCGATGGCCTGTTCCCTATCAAAGCACTTTGCTCACCGGCGACTGGGGCCGCAGCGAGGTTTACCGACACAATCTCACCCCGAACGGCCCCACGTTTGACCTCAAGCAGGAAGTATTTATTCAAATTCCGCGGGCCACTGGCATGGACCTCGATGGCAGCGGTCGGTTGTATGTTGCAAGCTGGCGTGGGGGCGAAGCAGCAGTTTTCGTTGGTCCCAACATCGGCTTTGTTGCGCGCGTCACCCCCAAGGACCTGGTAGCAACGCCGTTTCCAGATCTGGAACAGGCGTCACTGGGCGAACTGGTGCGGCATCTGTCGGCGCCGCAGTCCGTGCCCCGGCTCCATGCACAAGGAGAGATTCTCGCTCGCGGGAAGAATCCGGAATCAACGAAGAGCGTTCTTGCCCTCGCGTCGGACGCCAAAGCTTTATTGGAAGGCCGAGTCGCGGCGATCTTTACGCTGAAGCAACTGGACGGAACGGGCTCGCATGCAAATCTTCTCAAGCTGACGGCTGTCCCGGCGATACGCGAGTTCGTACTTCGTGCGTTAACTGATCGCAGAACAGAGGCGGAAAGTCTCGATCTCAAACCATTTGTTGATGCACTCAGCGATGCCTCACCCCGTGTTCGAGCACAAGCACTCATCAGCCTTGGGAGGCTCAATAATCCTGCCGCCGCACAGAGCATTCTTCCACTGACGGTGCGGGAGCAGGGTTCTATCATGCCGATGCAACGGCCGCATCAGAATCAGCCGGACTCGGGGCGAGTTGTGCCGCATCTCGCAGTGCGGGCGTTGGTTGGACTGCAAGCCATCGACACTTGCCTGGAAGCCCTCGATGGCCCTTATGCCGACGGTGCGCTCTGGGCGATGCGGTATATGCACGACCGAAAAGCGGTAGAAGGCTTAATTAAGCGGCTCGGCACCACCCGCACGACGGAACTGCGCCGAGGTATTCTTGTCACGCTAATTCGCCTCTAGAAACGGGAGGCAGACTACGATGGCTCGTGGTGGGGCATCCGACCGGACAACACCGGGCCCTACTTCGATCGCTCGCAGTGGGAGATGAGCCAGCGGATCGGCAATGTCCTGACGACGGCGATCAAGGACAGCGATCCGGAAACTGTCGCGTACTTCAAACGGGAGCTCTTGCGGCACGGAGTTGCACCGACCGGAATTCCAAATGAGTCCGACCTCGCAAGCCAAGAGAACGAAATCAAAATCGTCTTACCCAAGGCTGATCCAACCAATCCCAATCAGATTGGAAACATGAGCATTGAAACTGCGAGCACGCGGACGCTGGACACCAGCGGAGATGCCCAGAAGGGTGAGGCGATTCTTAAGGCACAATCGTGCATGGCATGTCATACAACGGCCGATGGGCAGACTCCCAAGGGGCCCCATCTCTTTGAAATCGGTAAACGATACAAAGCTACAGAGCTCGTGGAGTCGGTACTTAAACCCAGCGCCAAACTCGCACAAGGATTTGAAACTTATCAATTCGTGACGGTCAACGGGAAGATCTTTCAAGGCTTTGTCGTTAGCGAGCGAGCTGACGCCACGGTGATCCGCGAATCGGATGGCGTACGACGCGAGCTTAAGAAGGTCGATGTTGAGGAAAGGCTGATGCAGAAAGTATCGGCGATGCCAGAAGGCCTCGCTTCCAATCTGACGCCCGAACAACTGGCGGACCTGATCGCCTACCTTCAATCTCTGAAATGAGCACCCATGCGTGGACGATCACGTCTCCCGGTCCCGTTGATCCGCATGACAATGGCATTGGATGAGCGATTTGCGGCAGCATTGGTCGCTTCCTCGGGGGAAGTCCAATTCATTTAGCTCCTTGGCATCCTTGCTCGTGGCTAAATCGCGTACTCAGGTTCCGGCGCGAACACGCGCATCTTTTTCGGCGACACGTAAACCGTTTCGCCCAGTTTTAACCGCAGCGATTCAAAGCGGTCCAGCGGCAGATCGACTTGAATTTCAGCACCATCCGTGCCAATCAGTCCCACTTTTGCGATGGCTCCCGCCGGATTGATGCGTGTGACGTTCGCCGGCAACGCCGGATGTCCCTTGAGATGTCTTTGAATGTCCAACTCGTGAGGCCGGATGTAAATGTGGGCGGCAGCGATTTCGTCGGAAAGGCCCGTCGGCATCTCCAGCGGCATGTCGTGCAACCAAGCGCGGCCGTTCGCGATCCGCGCGTGAAACACGTTCGTGCGTCCCAGAAAGTCCATGACAAACTCGGAGGCCGGCCGATGGAAGACCTCTTCGGGCGGTCCGACTTGTTCAATGCTGGCCTTGTTCATCACGACCACCCGATCGGCGACCTCCAGCGCCTCTTCTTGGTCGTGAGTGACCAGCACGGTCGTGACGTGAATCTCGTCGTGCAGCCGGCGCAGCCAATCGCGCAGGCCTTGTCGCACTTTCGCATCGAGTGCGCCGAACGGTTCGTCGAGCAGCAGCACTTTCGGCTCGATAGCCAACGCGCGGGCCAAAGCGACTCGCTGCCGCTGCCCGCCCGAAAGCTGAACCGGATACCGGCCGGCGAATCCATCAAGCTGCACCAACTTCAACAGCTTCATCACGCGCTGGTGAATCTCTTGCTTCGACGGACGCTCCGCTCGCGGTCGGACTTGCAGGCCGAACGCGACGTTCTCGAACACCGTCATGTGTCGGAAGAGCGCATAATGCTGAAACACGAACCCGACCCGTCGCTCGCCGACCCCCTGAGTCGCGACGTCTTCGCCGTGGAACAGAATCTTCGTCTGCGGGTTTGGGTCCGGCTCTTCCAGACCAGCCATGATCCGCAACAGCGTCGTCTTGCCGGAACCGGACGGACCCAGCAACGTGATCAACTCGCCGTCTTCGATTTTCAGGCTCACGTCGCGTAGCGCCTGATAGCTGCCGAACGTCTTGCTGACATGTTGCACTTCGAGGCTCATGGTTGCAGTCCAGTGTCGTCCGCTCTCGCCGAGAGCGGATTGCAAGCGAAGCTCGCGCGTGTTTGAGTTGATTCTTCCGACCGGTGTTGCGCACCGCTCGGCCGCTCTCGGCGAGAGCGGGCTACACTCCGGCGGCCGTTTCAATACTCAGCCCTCGCGCCCAAACGGCGAGCGAAGCGCTGTGGTTTGAGTGACTGGCGGCTGGCTGCGGCACATCGCTCGCTACCGGGTCGAGCGACGCCACCGCGCTTTCCATTTGCTGATGCAGCTTCCGTTCCAAAAACGTCTTAATGGCCAAAGTCACAAGAGCCAACAGAGCCAGCAGGGACGCCACTGCGAACGCGGCGACAAAGTGGTATTCGTTGTAGAGCACCTCGACGTGCAGCGGGATCGTGTTGGTCTTCCCGCGAATATTGCCGGAGACGACCGACACCGCTCCAAACTCACCCATCGCGCGGGCGTTCGACAGGATGACTCCGTAGAGCAATGCCCATTTCACATTCGGCAGCGTCACGTGCCAGAACGTCTGCCAGCCGTTCGCCCCCAGAGACAACGCGGCTTGTTCTTCCTCGGTCCCTTGCTCCTGCATCAACGGGATCAGCTCGCGAGCGACGAACGGAAACGTGATGAACACCGTCGCCAGCACGATCCCTGGCACCGCGAAAATCACCTTGAAATCGTGAGCCGACATCCACGGCCCCAACCAACCTTGTGCGCCGAACAGCAGTACGAAGACCAGTCCCGAGATCACCGGCGACACCGCGAACGGCAAGTCGATCAGCGTGATGAGAAAATTCTTGCCCCAGAATTCAAACTTGGCGATGGCCCAGGCCGCCGCCAAACCAAAGACCAGATTCAGCGGCAACGAGATGCCGGCCGCAATCAACGTCAGCTTGATCGCCGACAGCGCCGCCGGATCGCGAAAGCTGGCCAGGTACGCGCCGACGCCTTCGCGCAACGCTTCGTAGAACACCGCCACCAACGGCAGCAGCAGGAAGATGCCGAGAAAGCTCAAGCTGGCCGTGCGGATCAAGACTCGCACCCACAGCGGCTCGCGCAAGGCACGGCGTTGCGGCTGAATACTGGCGGCAAAGATAGGTTTGGTTGGAGCGTGCATGATTCGATTCCGCCTTCTTCGCAAGTCACCCCACCGGGCTTGCCCCGGAGGTTTTCAGGCTCTTGCGGTACTCCACTGAGAATCAAGTAGTGCAAAAGCCCGCGAGCCACCGGGGCAAGCCCGGTGGGGTTTGTACTCATGTGGCTGCTTTCAAATACCCACGACTGGTCCACCATTGCAGGGCGTTGATGGCGAACAGGATCAAGAACGAAGCCACCAACATCACCACGGCGATAGCCGTCGCGCCTGCCGTGTCGTATTGCTCCAGCTTGGTCACGATGAGCAGCGTCGTGATCTCGGTCTTCAATGGCATGTTGCCGGAGATGAAGACCACCGAACCGTACTCACCCAACGCGCGCGCGAACGCCAACGCGAAACCGGTCAACAAGGCTGGCATCACGGACGGCAGGATGACTCGCCGAAACGTTTGCCAGCGATTAGCGCCCAAGCTCGCGGCGGCCTCTTCGGATTCCGCTTCGAGCTCTTCCAAAGCCGGCTGCAATGTTCGCACAACGAACGGCAGACCGATGAACGTCAACGCGATCAGCACACCTAACGGCGAGAACGCCGCCTTGATCCCTAGCGGTTCGAGCCAGCGACCAATCCAACCGTTCGGAGCGTACAACGTCGTCAGCGCGATGCCCGAAACAGCCGTCGGCAACGCGAACGGCAGATCGACAATCGCGTCGATGAACTTCTTGCCGGGCAATGAATCCCGCACCAGCATCCACGCGACCAGAAACCCAAACACCGCGTTGATGATCGCGGCGATCAGAGACATCCCGAACGTCAGCCGATACGACGCCACCACGCGCGGATCGCTGACCGTCGTCCAGAACTGCTCCCACGTCAGCGACGTGGTCTTCGCGAGTAATGCCGCGAGCGGAATCAACACGATCAGGCTGAGATACAGCAACGAGTAACCAAGCGTCAGCCCGAAGCCAGGAAGCACGCTGCGTTGTTTGAAGGATCGCATGATGTTTCTCGTTCGTAGTCCCGCCTTTAGGCGGTTCATGGGAATCTATTTCGCTCTGCACCGCCTAGAGCCGGAACTACGAACTCACCTCCCTGGTTGGTAAATCTGGTCGAACACGCCGCCGTCGTTGAAATGCTCCGCCTGAGCTTTCTTCCAACCGCCGAACGCCTCGTCGATCGTGACCAGACGCACGTTGGGGAATCGTTCGAGACATTTCTTGTCAACGCCCTTAGTCTCCACCGGGCGGAAGTAATGCTTGGCGGCGAGATTCTGCCCCTGAGGCGTGTAGAGAAACTTGAGGTACGCTTCGGCGACCGCCTTCGTCCCTTTCTTGTCGGCAACCTTGTCCACCACCGTAACCGGCGGCTCGGCCAGAATGCTCACGCTGGGAGTGACGATGTCGAACTTGTCCGGCCCCAGTTCCGCGGCAGCCAACAGCGCTTCGTTTTCCCAAGCGAGCAACACGTCACCGATGCCGCGCTGCACGAACGTGTTCGTCGAACCGCGAGCTCCCGAATCGAGCACCGGCACGCGGCGATAAATCTCCGTCACCAACTTGCGAGCCTTCTTCTGAGCCTCGGCCACCGCGTCCTTTTGCGAAGCATCGCCCAGCTTCAGGTCGCCACTTAACTCTTTGTCCAACACATAAGCCCAAGCGGCGAGATAGTTCCAACGCGCACCGCCTGATGTCTTCGGGTTCGGCGTGATGATCTGCACGTCACTTTTGACCAAATCCGGCCAGTCTTTGATCCCTTTCGGATTCCCTTTCCGAACCAGGAACACAATCGTGGACGTGTAGGGCGAACTGTTGTGCGGCAAACGACTTTGCCAATCGCTGGGCACGAGCGGCGGCTGAGCTTTCTCTGCCAGCACATCAATGTCGTAAGCCAGAGCCAGCGTCACGACATCCGCTTCCAATCCGTCGATTACCGCGCGAGCTTGCTTGCCAGAGCCACCATGCGACTGGTCAATCGTGACCTCGACGTCATTCTGCTTCTTGTAGTCGGCCGCAAACGCCGCATTGACCTCTTGATAGAACTCGCGCGTCGGGTCGTAAGACACGTTCAACAGCGTGACCGACGATAGTGTCGTTGCCTTGCTCTTCGGTTCACTCGTCCCTCCCGCGCTGCTGCCAGTTTCGGAGGATGACGGTCCGCAGCCGATTAATGTCAGCATGGCGATCGACAGGAGCGAAGTGAACCACGTAGTGATGCGATGAGATTTCATGACGGAAACCGATTCCTGGGTGACGAGGTGGTGGTGGGAGAAGTAACCGGGACAAAGACCGTTTCTGATGATCATGCCGTCTTCGCAAGCTTCATGCCGGAATCGCACAGGAGTTGATTCTTCGGCACTTCGGTTGCTATGGGCAGAATTCGCCGGAGTCGCCTTGCAAAACCATTAAATATGACGGAATAATCCCGTGGTATTTGCTAGTCAGCCGTCATATTTCATGGAGTCCTCTGTGGACCCTTTTCGTCCGCTGCTGTTGGACGTGTGGCGTGAAGCCTGCCGCCACATCGAACTCCAAGAAGCCACGACCAACATTGTCACGATGCTCGCTCGGCCATTGCCGCTGGCAGCGGTCATCGTCCGCCGGCTAACGGCGAACCCCAGGACCGTCACGACGGTCGTGCAAGCGGCCGTGGCGGGGTATCCGTTGCCGTCATCGCATTCGCAATCGCTGTCGCCGACTCTGTGGAAGCACACGCAAGCGTGGAGCAAGCAGTGGCAAGTCACGGTACGGCCCAAGGGCACGAAGCCGCGAAACCTGAAACCGCTTGTCCCCGAAGAAATCTCTGAGGAGTTGCTGATCGGGCCGCTGACATCAGGGGCGAACGTGATCGGCGTGTTGTTGCTGATCGCCGCACCGGACAAGCGGTTCGAGGCCGCGCATCGGAAAGTGGCCGAGGCGCTTTTGGAACCGTTCTCGGTCGCGCTCGACAACGATCTTCGCTTCCATGAACTCGCCGCCTTGCGCGAAGCGGCCGAGGCGGATCGCCAATCACTGCTGACAAGGCTCGGCCGAACGGAGTTGAAGGATCCGATCGTCGGCGCCGAGACTGGACTGAAGCCGGTCATGGAACGCGCCACGCTCGTCGCGCCCTCCGACGTCCCAGTGCTGATTTTCGGCGAGACCGGCACCGGCAAAGAGGTGATCGCGCGCGTCATCCACACACGGTCTTCGCGTGCGGCCGGGCCATTCATTCGCGTGAACTGCGGAGCGATCCCTCAGGAACTGATCGACTCGCAACTCTTCGGTCACGAGAAAGGAAGCTTCACCGGCGCATCGGAACAGCGGCAAGGTTGGTTCGAACGTGCCGACGGTGGGACATTGTTCATGGATGAAATCGGCGAACTGCCGCTGCCGGCGCAAGTCCGCTTGCTGCGAGTGCTGCAAGACAGCTACTTGGAACGTGTCGGCGGCCAGCAAGCGATCCGTGTCGATGTGCGGATCGTCGCCGCCACGCATCGCGATTTAGCCGCGATGGTGCAAACCAAAGAATTTCGCGAAGACTTGTGGTATCGCTTGGCCGTCTTCCCGATCATGCTACCGCCGCTGCGCGAACGCCAGGCCGACATCCCCGCGCTGGCCCATCACTTCGCCGAGCGTGCGGCCACTCGATTCGGTTTGCATCCGTTACCGCCGTCCGAGACGGACATCGCGTTGCTCGTCGCTTATCACTGGCCCGGCAACATTCGCGAACTGGGCACCGTGATCGACCGAGCCGCAATCTTGGGTGACGGCAAATCACTGGAGGTGTCCACAGCACTCGGAGTCATTCCCTCAGATCCTCGGTCCACGGTGACCGCGCCGGCGACACTGCACCGTGCAACGCTTTCTCGTCAAGAAATCACATCGCTCGATGAGGCACTTCGCCGACACATCGTGCTCGCACTTCGGGCGACTCAAGGACGCATTGAAGGACCGAAGGGGGCCGCCAAACTGCTCCAGATCAATCCGCACACGTTGCGAGCCAAAATGCGAAAGCTGAAACTCGACTGGTCGCATTATCGCGAGTGAGGAGTTCCTTCTTCCTGGTCGACTGCTGGTCATCAGGCAACCATACGGAATTGAATGAAAAAAGCCGGCGGCGTTTTCTGCGCCGGCGGCTTGATTTGTTGTTGCTCTGAACCAAGTTGGCCTAGTTCAGAATCTTCTTGGTGTCTTCGACAACCGCCTTGACGGAGTCCTTCTTGAAGTTGCCCTTGGCGAAGGCGTGGTTGACCTTCACGTTACTCTCGACCCACATCATCACGGTGACGTCGGCCTGCTCGTCGATCTTGTAGCCTTCAGGGCCAGCCACGCCGTCGAACACTGTCAATGGCGTGTTCTTGAGTCCTTCCTTCTTGGCGATCTCTTTCAGCTTGGCTTCGTCCTTGTCGGGATCGACGGTCAGCAGGGTGACGAACGCGGCCATCTTCTTCTCTTCGTTTTTGCCGACCAGGCCGTCAATTTGCTTGACCAGCGCGACGACTTCGGGAGTCATCTCGCGCGCGAAGATGTTGACGACCGGACGTGCTCCGTACTTGCAGCGATAGCACAGAGATTTGCCTTCGCTCGGGCCAGTACAGTCCTTGACGTTGTACGCCGGCGGCGCGTCGCCGGGCTGCAAACCAGACTTCAGTTCCGCGGCCAGCAACGCACCGGCTACCATGACGCTCGCCACAAGGGCGACTGAAAAGAAACGACGCATACGGTTCTCCTTGGAGGAAATATTGCAGAGGTTCAGTTTGACCACGCACATGTCGCCGCCTCTGCCAGCGACACCGGGACGGGAAGTTGCACAAAATCCCAAAACCCGAAACCAGCTCGAATTCCCCAAAACTCAAATCTTCACGATCCCGCATTGGCTGCTCACTTGGCCGCCTTGGGAACGCCCAATTCTTTCAATTTCGCGGCGATGTGTTCGCCATGAGCTTCGGTCTTCACGTCTTTGTCGATGAACAACACTTTGCCGTCCTTACCGACGTAATAGGTCCACCGGTTCGAGACGCCTCGTTCGGCATTGAGGACGCCATAGTCCTTGGCCACCTTCTTTTCGGGATCGCTGAGGATGGGGTAGTCCAGGTCCAGCGACTTAGCGAAGGCCGCGTTTCCTTTTTCGCCGTCCACAGGGTCGCAAGATGCGGTGAAGTACGCGGCGTCGAATTCGCGGATCAACTTCCCGTGGTCGCGCATCGACTTGCACTCTTTGGTGCAACCGCCTGTGAAGGCTTTAGGAAACCAGGCCACGACGACCGCTTTTTTACCTTTGAAGTCTGACAACTTGTAAGTTTTACCGTCGCTGGCTTTCAGCTCGAAGCCGGGAGCTTCGTCTCCCGCTTTGAGATCGGCGGCACGAGCCGTTTTGGGGCTGGAGACGACGACGGCAACGGCCAGCGCCAAGAAGAGGTGCGTGGTCCAGGTCATGTGGTGCTCCTTAAGGAAGATTCTTCGGTGCGGAAGCCAAGGGGTGTGGAAACGAACCAGCCGTTTTGTGTAGGGACGCGAGCGAATCGGCGTTTCGACCGTCAAGGGCAACGAGGAGCCAACCGAAGAGCCGCCACCACAAGACGCGTCCAAAGACGCATGAGAGCTAATCTCGGAAGCAACGCTGCGCGAACCGGACACGCCGTCGCTAGCGGCGTATTCAGGTGAAGCCGGGTGCCGCGGAGGTCGGATAAAACGCCAAAACGCTCGCAGCCAAATTCGCACTCGCGACTTGGCGGTTTCTAAGCGACAGGCGAATCACCGGCCGGTCTAACACGAGCAAATTCCGAGGGACGGGTGGAACTTCAATGCAGAAGAATTGTAGTCCCTCGGGCAAGTGGCGGGAAGCAACAACCGAGCCTGATTCCTCGGCTGGCTCATTCCGAGTCAGCGTTTCGTTGGCTCAGTTCCGTCGGTGTTCGAGCAGCAATTGCCGTTTCGTTCGCGGTTACGAGCCGTCAAGTCGCTGACCGTCCGATGCTGGAATTGACGGATTGTTGCCGGGGGTTGTGGAACTGGCGGACATTGCCATAATGCAACCGTGGTTACATCACGCCGGTAAAGGCAAGGCGATGAATTGGTTGCTGCTAGCCTACAAAATTCCGCGTGAGCCGAGTGCGAGTCGGGTCTCTGTCTGGCGGAAGATGAAGCAACTGGGCGCGATCCTGTTGCAAGACGCGGTGTGGGTCTTGCCGGAGACAAAACCGACGCGAGAACAATTTCAGTGGCTTGCCACCGAGATCACGGAATTGGGAGGCGAGGCGACGCTGTGGACGTCGGACTTGATCTATGCCACCGACGAACTGGCGTTGCAACGGCAGTTCGAGCAGCGGGTGAAATCAATTTACGGCAAGATTCTTGCAGACCTGAAGCACAAGCAGCGTGACTTGGCCGTGCTTTCGAAACAGTATCAGCAGGCTCAAGCGCTGGACTTCTTTCCGAGCCGACTGGGTCAGCAAGTTCGCAGCAAGCTGCTGACGGCTGAAGGCAACCGCGTCAAAGAACGCAAATCATGAAGTGGGTTCCTGACGGTGCGACATGGACGAAACCGAATTCAATCACGACGGAGAGAGAAGCATGTCTTGTACAAACCGTTGGTCTGGAGGAGCGTGGATTTGTGTGGTTGCCGTGATGTGGATTTGTGTGGTGGCCGTGATGTCGGCGCTTTCGGCGAACGCGGAGGAATGGAAGTTTGAGGACGCCAAAGTGGGTGAGTTGCCGAAGGGATGGTCGGCAGCCAAGACGGGCGAAGGTCCGGGCAGCGTGTGGAAGGTGCTGGAAGACGCGACGGCTCCGGCCGGCGCCAAGGTGGTGGCTCAGACGTCAAGCGACGGCAAGGGGCCGCTCTTCAATCTCTGCGTGAGTACGGAGCCGAAGCTGGCCGATGTCGAGATCAACCTGTCGCTGAAGGCCGTCAGCGGCAAGATCGACCAAGGGGGCGGACCCGTCTGGCGGTATCAAGACGCGAACAATTACTACATCGCTCGCGTCAATCCGCTCGAAGACAATTTTCGTTTTTACAAAGTCATTGGCGGCAAGCGAACGCAATTGGCGACCGCCGACGTGAAGGCCACCGCCGGTGAATGGCACAAGCTGCGAATCGTACATCGCGGTGACAGCATTCAGTGCTCGCTCAACGGCAAGCTGCTGTTGGAAGCAAAAGACGACGCGATCTTGAAGGCGGGACAAGTCGGGCTGTGGACTAAAGCCGACGCGGTGACCTCATTCGACGGCGTTTCGGCCGTGAGTAGTGCGACGGCCCCGTCAGCGAAGACAGCTCCGAGCAATGCTTCAACAGGCGGTGCGTCCCCGAAACAAGTCTTGGTGGTCAACACCGGTGATGCGTCGGTGTCGCTGGTCGAACTGGCCACGATGAAAGAAGTCTCGCGGCACAAGGTCGGACCACGTCCGTATGGCATCGCCGTGACTCGCGACGGCAAGTCGGTCGCGGTCGGGGTCGAGGACGAAGAGTGTGTGAAGTTCTTTTCGCTGCCGAGCTTTGAACTGCAAGCCAAACTGCCGATCGGCAAAATGCACAACGACCACATCATCCTCTCGACCGACGGTCGCGAGATTTACGTCGCCAACTTTTACAGCGACGACGTGTTTGTGATCGACGTGGCCACGCGGAAGGAAGCCGCGCGCATTTCTGGTTGCAGCGCGCCGCATGTCGTGAAGTACGGGCCGCTGCGCCAGCGAGCGTTCGTGACCTGCAAGAAGATCACCGGCATCGCGATCGTCGACCCTGCCAACCGGAAAGTGCTGAAGTTTCATCAACTCAACGTCAATCCACGTAGCCTGACGTTCTCGCCGGACGAATCGAAAGTCTATTTTGGCTCGTTCTGGGTAAACGGCTTCTTCGAAATGGATACCGAATCGGGCAAAGTCACGCGGCTGTTCGCGTTCGATCCGCCCGCCGACAACAATGCCGATCAGGAAGTGACGTACCACGGAGTCGAAGCGGTTGGCAACAACATTGTGCTGGCCGCTAACGAAGGCCGTTCGTATGTCGATGCGGTCAATGTCTCGACGGGCAAGCTGCTTGATCGCCTCAGCGTGTCCAAGCCGTGTTGCGTCGAGCGCATCCCCGGCCCCGCCGACGCCCCGAGACGCGTACTCATCAGCAACCTCGGCAACGCAACGCTAGAACTCGCCGAAGTCGGTCACGACGGCAAGCTGAAATCGCTCGGCAAAGCCCAAGTCGGCGCGGCTCCCAAACGCGTCGCTTTTATTTTCGATTTTTGATTTTCGATTTTGATGCTTCCATCAGGCGAGTCGAGTTTCACCAACCCAAAATCGAAAATCACCAATCGAAAATCGAAAATCCAAGGGCTTTCCCCAATCGAAAATCTCAAATCAAAAATCAAAAATCCGAGGAGACATTATGAGCGATCTTTCTCGACGCAGTTTTCTTTTTGCCTCATCCGGGGCGGCGGCAGGCACGTTCGCGGTTTCGGGGATGCTCGATGCCGCCGAGGGGGACGGGCACAAGCTCGACTTCTCGGCGAGCGGGCTGGTGACAGGGACACCGAAGCCTCTGAAGCACAAAGCGATTCCCGGGTTTCTCAGCGCCGAGCAGATCGCGCCGCATCACACGGCGCACTACGGCGGTGCGTTGAAAGCGGTCATGGCGGCCGACGCTCGGCTGGAAGAGGCGACGAAGTCCGGCACGACCGTGGACGCCGCCGCCTTCGGGCAGCTCAAGCGGATCATCAACAGCCGAGGCAACAGTGTCGTGTTGCACGAAATGTACTTCGACGGTCTCGCACCAAAGGTTTCCGATCCGGTCGCCAACGTGCGAGCCGCCATCGAGAAGCGGTTCGGCTCACTGGACAAATGGTCGGCCGATTTCACGTCCAGCGCGAAGGAGGCCGCTGGCTGGGCGATGCTGGTGCGGCATCCGGTCAACGGCAAGCTCTACAACGTCGTCAGCGACGAACACGCAATGGGCCTGCTGTGGATGGCCGTACCGCTGGTCGTCATCGACGTGTACGAGCATGCCTTCTACATCGATTACCAAAACCGCAAGGCCGAATACGTCGACAAGTTCATGCAGCACATCGACTGGAACGAAGTCAACTCACGGTTCCAGTGGGAGAATTCTGATGGAGTTGGCTGAGATCGCTGTGTGTGTCGGCGTTTTTATCGTCGCGATCTTGTACTCATCGGTTGGGCATGCCGGAGCATCGGGCTACATCGCGGTAATGTCGCTGGCTGGTATTTTGGCGACGGTCATCAAGCCGACAGCACTAGTGCTGAACATTGTCGTAGCTTCGATTGGCACGATTCAGTTTTGGCGAGCCGGGCATTTCCGTTGGAGCTTGTTCTGGCCGTTTGCGCTACTGTCGGTGCCAGCGGCCTACCTTGGCGGCGCGCTGGTGCTGCCGACGAAAGCATTAAACGTGGCGATCGGAGTCGTGCTGCTCGCCTCAGCGGCCCGTTTGCTGATTCAGTTCCGGCCGACAACCCAGTTCCGCAACGCCCGGTGTCCGGTCGCACTGGTGACGGGAGGACTTTTCGGTTTTCTGGCCGGACTGACTGGGACAGGCGGTGGCATTTTTCTAACTCCCGTGATGATCCTGATGCGCTGGGCTCCGACGAAACGCGTTGCGGCGGTGTCCGTCGTCTACATCTTGGTGAACTCGGCCGCCGGCTTGATGGGCAGCCTGCGTAGTGGCATTTCGCTGCCTTCGTTTACGGTGCCTCTGATGGTCACTGTGATCGTCGGAGGCACATTGGGTTCATACCTCGGCAGCCGCCGCTTTTCCGTGCCGATCATCCATGTCATTCTGGCAACGGTGCTGATCCTCGCTGGCGGCAAGCTGATCTTCACGTAGTTTAAAGCGAGTGCTGCTTTCCACGGTTGTCAACTTATGTAACAGTGGTTACATTCAGATTGAATCCGTTGCCAGGGTGATTTCAGGATAGTCCGATGCCAGAGTCGCTCTCTTCGCCAGCGGCAGTCGTTCAGCGCAACACACTTACACCGAACGGTCACTCCCCAAGTTACTCGCTGTGGCAGATGACGGCGTACGCTCTTCGATTGGGAACACTGGGTTTTGGTGGGCCGGTGGCGTTGGTCGGGTACATGTACCGCGATTTGGTCGAGCAACGAAAATGGATTTCGGAATCTGACTACAAAGAAGGACTGACGCTGGCGCAACTAATGCCTGGACCATTGGCGGCTCAACTCGCGATCTACCTTGGTTATGTGCATTACGGAGTGCTCGGCGCGACGCTGGTCGGTGTCGGCTTTGTGCTGCCGTCGTTCTTGATGGTCGTGGCGCTGGGCTGGGCGTATGAGGCTTATGGCGGGCTGGCGTGGATGCAGGCGGTGTTCTACGGCGTTGGGGCAAGCGTCATCGCGATCATCCTCATCAGTGCGTACAGGCTGACCTTGAAGACGATCGGCAGGGACAAACTGCTGTGGGCGATCTATTTGGTGAGCGGTACGATCACGCTTGTCACCGAGTCAGAATGGATCGCGCTGTTTCTCGGAGCGGGATTGCTGACATGGCTGGTCAAGACGCCAAAGTCACCCGCGAAGCCAGTGACTGACGCGATCGGCACGGTGACGACGAACGCTCAAGACGCTGGTTCGCCCTCCGATTCTTCGGGAACAGCGACTTTGTCGATGTTGATTCCTCTATTCGCCGCCGTTCCGGTCGCCGCGACGGACACTCTGCTGAAGATCGCGTTATTCTTCACGAAGGCCGGAGCCTTCGTATTCGGCAGCGGCTTGGCGATCGTGCCGTTTCTTTACAGCTGAGTCGTCAAGGAATACGGCTGGCTCAACGAGCAGCAATTCCTCGACGCCGTCGCGGTGGCGATGATTACGCCCGGGCCGGTGGTCATCACGGTTGGCTTCATTGGCTATCTCGTTGCCGGTCTGGAAGGAGCCGTCATCGCCGCCCTGGCAACATTTCTGCCATGCTACCTGCTGACGATCATCCCGGCACCGTACTTCAAGAAGCACGGCAAGAGACCGGGCATCGTGGCCTTCGTCGATGGCGTGACCGCCGCCGCCGTGGGCGCGATCGCCGGAGCGGTTCTGGTTCTCGGCCGCCGCACGATTTTCGTGGACGGCTGGTCGCCGGAGATTCCCAAAGTCGTGATCCTCTTGGTCACGCTCGGCCTGTTGTTGAAGTTCAAGAAACTTCCCGAACCAGTGATTATCCTGGGCGCGGCCATCGTCGGCCTGTGCCTGGCACCGTTCGCGCGAGGATGAGCGACGTAAGTTCCAGGCCCGGACAAATCACTCGGCATTTCTTGATGACTGGCCAGACGGCGGCTAAGCTCCCGCCGTTGTCGCTGAAAGCCTCGCACGCTGGTGCGGCTTTCGGCTGTTTCCTGACACCAGACTTTGAGCTCTTGCAGAAAGCCGAAAAGACGGTTGAGCGCGTGCTTTGCGTCGCTCAGCAGTTGGTTTTGCCGAGTGGCTCACAGAGAAATCGCGACTAAAGGGCATGCCGAAGAATACCGACATCCGCGTCATGGAGGCGTTTTGCGAGTTTGCGCCAATCACGTTTCGAGCGCCGTTGAAATTCGGCGGGCGAGTGATCGACAAATCGTTCATCATCAATGTCGAAGTGATCGTTGAGAACAAGTCGGGCAAACATGCGAAAGGGTTTGGCAGCATGCCCGTCGGCAATGTCTGGGCATGGCCGTCGGATAAGGTCAGCACCGCTCAGGCAGAAAAGGCCATGAGCACTTTCACCGAACGTGTTTGTGACCTCGTCACGCTGTATCCCGATTACTCGCATCCGCTGGATATCGTTTACGACTTGTCCGGCGAGTACGCGCATCTCGGTAAGACAATTCCGCAGGAGATGAAGCTCGCCGAGCCGATGCCCGAACTGGCGGAGCTCGTCGCGGCCAGTCCCGTCGACGCCGCGATTCATGACGGCTTTGGCCGAGTCAATCAAATCAATAGCTTCAACGGTCTGTCGAAAGCGTTCGTCAATTCTGATTTGTCCAAGTATCTCGACAAGCAATTCAAGGGCGAATATCTCGATCAATACACGTTGCGCGAGCCGAAGCCGCGCCTGCCACTGTACCACTTGGTCGGTGCTTTGGACCCGCTGACCGACGCGGACATCACGAAACGCATCAAGGACGGCTTGCCGGAAACTCTACCCGAGTGGATCAACTACAATGGTCTGACGCATTTGAAGATCAAGCTCAATGGCGACGACTTGGCCTGGGATGTCGAGCGCGTGCTGTCCGTCGAACGCGTCGCGATCGAGACGCAAGCGCAGCGCGGCTGCAAGGAGTGGTTTTACTCGACCGACTTCAATGAGAAGTGCCAAGACGCCGCCTACGTGCTGGAGTTCCTCGCGAAAATCAAGGCCGGCTCGCCCGCGGCGTACGATCGCATTCAGTACATCGAGCAACCGACCAGCCGAGACTTAAAGGCGCATCCGGAACTGAAACTGCACGAAGTTTCCAAGCTCAAACCGGTTGTGCTGGATGAAGGACTGGTTGATTACGAGGCATTGTTGCTGGGCCGCGAGCAAGGCTACACCGGTGTTGCGCTCAAGGCGTGCAAAGGGCAGACGGACTCGCTGATCCTCGCGGCGGCGGCGCAGAAGCTCGGCCTGTTCCTGTGTGTGCAAGACCTCTCGTGCCCCGGCTTCTCGTTCCTACACTCGGCCAGCTTGGCCGCTCGCATCCCCACCGTCGCGGCCATCGAGGGGAACAGCCGTCAATACTGTCCTGCGGGCAACAAGCCGTGGGTCCGACGCTTCCCCAGCATGTTCGAGATCAAAGACGGCACCGTCGGCACGGCTGTTCTGAACGGCGAGGGACTGGGATTCTGACAGCGACGTTCTGAAATGGCGTTCTGAAATGGCGAGCGGGGGGCGTCAGCCCCCTGATGGCCACAAACTGGAACAGGCGTTGTCGTGCTCTCGAAGGCACCGCTCCATTGAGCCAGTGCATTATCGAATGCATCAGGGGGCTGACGCCCCTCGCTCGCCATTGTCGCGGCCAATGACGCGGCTAATGACGCGGCTACCAACGGCCGCGCTGGCTCATCTGCAACGTCTGGAAATTCTGAATCGCGAGTATCGCGAACAGAATCACGAAGAACGTTGAGTCCAGCATCAACCAGTGCTGCATCTGCTCCGGCCGCAGCCACGCCCATCCGGCCACCCCCACCGCGACCACGATCGACAGCTTCAGCGTGTCCTGAAAAGCATCGCGCGGGCGACTGAAGCCAATCAACTCCTGAGCGATCTTGCTGCCGTCCAGCGGCCAAACGGGGATCAAGTTCATCAAACTCCAGCCCCAGTTCAGCACTAACAACTGGCTGATGACTTCCCACAAGTATTCGGACTCTCCGACGGATTTCGCGGCCGGCGTCTTCAAAAAGAGTCTGATGGCGGCATACAGCAAGAACCCCGCACCCGGCCCCGCCGCCGCCACCGCGATGTTGCCCCACCGCGAGTGACTTTTGGTCGTCGCGTAGCCGCCCAAAAATTCCAGCACGATCTCCGGATACCAACCCAGCCGCCGAGTCACCAGCGCGTGACCAAGTTCGTGAATCAATACCGAAACGAAGACGACCAAGACTCCCAGCAGCGTCAAATCGAGCCGCCTGTCCGACCAGGACAAGAACGCCGCCGTCAGCCAGAACACCGGATGAACTCGCACCGGGACGCCGAACACGGCAAACCGCAGGTCATAGGGTGTCGGCTGATTCGGCTGACCCAGCATCTTGGCAATACCTCGGAAAGTGCGTTCGATGAATGCAGGACTGAACTGTAGTCGCGTCCTCCCACGGAAGCCAACTGACGTTGCCAGTTCTCGGACGCTCGTTCTTGATCGGCCTCGAATGCCACGGCACGCGCGAGGGGACGATGCTGGGAGCCCTCTCTGACGTTGTGCAACGCCACGGCTGGCCAATGATTAAAGGCCAAGTGTCAGTCAAAGGTAGTCACCCGCGACGTTGCGTGGTGACAAAGTGTCAGTCAACGGTAGTCAGTGTTTGCGATG
>CAYSHJ010000323.1:0-4147 GCA_964430385.1 uncultured Planctomycetaceae bacterium | reverse complement strand
GACCGTCAGCGCCAGGAACGTTTTCGAGAAAACATCTAGCTGGTTGTCGATCTTCGCCGCCTGTTCGCCTTTGACGTCGACCGGCGCGTGTTTGTCTTCACCGAGAAACCAGAAGCCGGTACCGAGGATGGATTCGTTGTAACCGCCTGTGGGATGGAGGCGTGCATTCCACTTCGCAAGCTGGCTAGCGGGGGGCGTTAGCCCCCCGGTCGATGGACGGTTTCGCGAAACCTCACTGACGGACGACGGCGGCTGGGCACTCGATGTACCGGGGGGCTGACGCCCCCCGCTCGCCTGGGATTCCACCGGCAGCAAATCCCCCGCAACATGTTCGACCAAGAATTGGTCATATGGCACATCTGCGTTAAGCGCGCGGATCACGTAATCGCGATATTGATGAGCGTGCTGCAACGGGTAATCGAACTCATGGCCGAGCGTTTCGGCATAACGGACGAGATCGAGCCAATGCCGCGCCCAACGTTCTCCGAAGTGCGGCGAATCGAGCAACCGATCAACGACGCGGGCGAGTGCCTCGCGTGTCGGAGCGGGATCGTTGACGAACTCATCCGCCTCGGATGGCGTCGGCGGGAGGCCGATCAGATCGAAATAGACTCGGCGAATGAGCGTGCGTCGGTCGGCTGGCGGCGACGGCGACAAGCCGCGTTCTTCAAGCTTGGCCAAGAGAAACTTGTCGATCTCGTCGCTGGGCCAGTCGGCTTGCTTCACGACTGGCGGGTCGAAGTGCTTAATCGGCTGCCAAGCCCAATGACTGGCCTTGCGTTGTTCGAGCGGGAAGGCTTCAGGTTCGTCGGTCTTCGTCGGCGAGGTATCGGACTTCGACCACGGAACGCCGCGCTTGACCCATTCGGTTAGGATGGCGATCTCCCCTTCCGGCAACTTCGATTTTGGCGGCATCTCGAAGTCGACGTAGTTGATCGCCTTGACGAGCACACTTTTTTCCGGTTCGTTCGGGACAACCACCGCGCCGGAATCACCCCCTTTCAGAACGGCCGCTCGCGACGCGAGGCTCAGTCCACCCTTGAGTTTTTTCGCCTCCGGCCCATGACACTCGAAGCAGCGTGCTTCCAGCAGCGGTTTCACCTTCGTTTGGAAGAACTCGACGGAGGCGGCATCGAACATCGGAGTTTGTTCAGGCTTCGGCGGTAGGTCGTCCGAGATGGCCAGAGCTGACAGGCTCAAGCCGACCACGAGCAACGAGATCAGTCCTGCAACCGCGTATCGCATGAGATGGCTCCGTGCGTCAAGCACCACTCGGCAAACCGCCATTCGGCCAGTTGTTCGCGATCTGCTGTCGAATCCATTCGCGGAACTGCCGTATCAACGCGACCTCTCCAAGATCGGGATGCTGTTCCAGGAACTTCAGCAGCGCGTTCGGATTGAGGTTGGGGAACGCCAGGCTGCTCTCGGTCTCTTCGTAGCGACCATCGATTAGCCGGCAGACACGAACCGCCTGACGGGTGCATCGCCAAACCTCCGGCACGCCGAATGCCGCGTAGATGCGCATGCGGTCCAGCGCGCTGCGACTGACTTCCACCTCCAACACCAAGTCGGGCGGAGGATCCTTTTCAAAATCGAATTCCTCCTTGCTGCGCATGACGAGCTCATTTTGAATCCAAAAACACTCATCAGGCTCCAATCCGCGTTTTTGCTCTTTGCGTTTGAAAGTCATCGAGCCGCCGCCGGACATTTCCAGGCCGAATTCCTCCACCAGAGCGTCGATCAGCTTCCTCAGTCGATGCTTGGAAAACTCGTGGCGTCGCGACGTCGTCATGATCTCCATCCTTCCACGGTCATAGGTGATGCGGATGGGACGGTCCTGAAAGACGCGACCAATCAGCTCGTAATCGCGCCACGAGATGCCGTGCAGCACGATCCGATGCTTGGGCAGTCGTTTTGGCCGAGATGGAACCAGTGTGGTCGTCATGGCATCTCCTCTGGGGTGGACCATCGTGTGCAAATCACGTGAGTCACGAATTACTTCGCCAGCTCGGCTTCGATCGCCTTAACGACCTCTTCCGAGTCCGGTTCCACGTCGGTGCGGAAGCGGGCGACGACTTTGCCTTGCTTGTTGACGAGGAATTTCTCGAAGTTCCATTTCACCGGCCCGGCGTCTTTGGCGAACGCTTCCTTCGAGGTGAGTTGCTTGAACAGCTCATCGGCCTTGTCGCCGTTAACGTCGATCTTGGCGAACATGTCGAACTTCACGCCATAGTTCTTTTGACAGAATTCGGCGATCTGTTTTTCAGTCCCCGGCTCTTGCTCGCCGAACTGGTTGCACGGGAAGCCGAGCACTGCCAAGCCCTTCTCGTTGTACGCCTCGTGCAACGCTTCGAGCGGCTTGTACTGCGGAGTCGCGCCGCACTCGCTGGCGACGTTGACGATCAACAGCACTTTCCCGTCATACTTTTTGAAATCGACCTTCTTGCCGGTGAGCGATTTCATCTCGCGTTTCAGGACCGCCGGGACTTCAGACTTTTTGTCCTCGGCGACGAGAACGCTGACGAACATTACGGCGCAAGCAATACAGGTGAGGGACGACAATTTCATGGCGGGGCTCCAGGGTTGGGGGACGAGCAAAAATTGCGGGATGCGGGCGACACTTTAACTCGGCAAACAGGATATCGCCGGTGTGGGCGCAACCGAAAGCGGCCGGATGGACGTCCTTGTTCTGGCGAAGGTGAAGGTGAAGGTCAAGGTCAAGGCGTCCGTCGCCGAGCGACGCATTGCGAGTATCATGTGAACCTGCGGTGGCGAATCGTCATCGAGACGGATCAGTTCGGCTCAAGTGACCGAGACGCACTCAGGCTGAAGCCGACGATCATCATGAAGTTCACTTTCTTGTTCGGCGAACAAGGTCGGAAGGAACCACAGTGGGATTTCGAACTCTGAGCTTGGTCATCGCGACGGCGCTGCTGGGCAAGGCGGCGATGGCGCTGGCGGTCCCGCGCCGGTTTTACACCGTGCGGGAGCGCCAGTACGCCTCGGAGTCTTTGCCGCCCAAGCTTTTGGTCGCCCCGGTGATCGTCATCGCACTCACACTCACGGCATGGTATGCAACCGCTTTCCATTATCAGCCCTGGGGCTGGGTGGTGACCGGTTTCCTCACGACCCTCGCATGCCTCAGTGTCGATCACGTGTTCCGCTGGCCGAGCCACCGCCAGCGGATGCTCAACTTGGTCAGAAGCCCGAAGGTCGGGAGGGTGGACTGCCTCTTGCTCGTCCTGGGCGCGGGGTTTGTGGGATTGGCCTTTCTCGTCTATTGAACTCGATGTTCTTCGATGATCACGCTGCTTCGCCGAGAATTCGTGGTGGATATGCCGCTGGAAAACGCATGGCAGCACCTCGCTCGTGTCGAGCGATGGCCGAGTTGGGCCAAGCATATCAAGCAGATCGACGTGCAACCGCCTGGGGAACTTGGCCCCAAGTCGGTGGGCCTGATTCGTCTGAGCAACGGTGTGAAGTCCGACTTTGCGATGACGGAGTTCAACCCCGGACGCAATTGGAAGTGGGTCGGCGGCTTTCTCTGGCTCACC
Organism: uncultured Planctomycetaceae bacterium; assembly: GCA_964430385.1. Lineage (GTDB taxonomy): Bacteria > Planctomycetota > Planctomycetia > Planctomycetales > Planctomycetaceae > CAYSHJ01. The sequence continues at coordinate 593 of CAYSHJ010000323.1, read as the reverse complement.
GTGCATTACGACCATCGCTTTGAGGAAGTCAACCCGCAGCAGACCAAACTCATTTGGATCATCGAAGGAGAGGGGTTTGGTGCCTCCATCTTCGGGAAGCTGTTCGCGAAGATTTACAACAAGAACCTCGCGAAGGCGATTCCCGCACTTGTTGCAGAGATGAATGGCAGCAACGATCGGGTTGCCTGACTGTTGGCTACGTCGTCATTAGGCTTGGGTGATTGGGAGGAACAGATGGCTCAAGAGTTCGCCCCGTTGCCACCCGGTCCGACGACACCGGCGGTTTGGCAACTCCTCCGCTATTCCCAATCGCCGTTGCCGTTCCTGGAAGCGTGTGCCCGCCGCCACGGCGATCCGTTCACGGTCCGGTGGGCGGGTTACGGCACGTTCGTAGTGCTGGCCTCGCCCGACGCGGTACAGGACGTGTTCCGGGGCGATCCTCACACACTGCATTCCGGGGAGGGCAACGAGTTCCTCACGGCCACGGTGGGCCAGAACTCGGTGCTTGTTCTGTACGACGAACCCCACGCGCGGCAGCGGCGCATCTTGTTGCCACCATTGAAAGGTGAGCGGATGCGTTCGTACTTCGACGC
>CAYSHJ010000322.1:0-10194 GCA_964430385.1 uncultured Planctomycetaceae bacterium | reverse complement strand
TTTTTGGCTGTTGGCGATTTGGGGGTTGGCCACGTCGTTCAGCCAACTGCTGTTTGGGATGATCGGCGATTCGGCCGTTGGGCGTTGGCTGGTGTGGCTTGGTCCTGTGGCGGGGGTGATTTGCTTGGGCAGCCTCGGACTCTCGAGTTCAGCGGTGCCGATGATCACGTCGCTGGCGATCGGAGGATTGGGCATCGCGGCGTTTCACCCGGAGGCGGCGACACTCGCCGGGAACTGCTGGCCGACGGCTCGCAGCCGCGCGATGTCGATCTTCGCCATGGGCGGTTTTCTCGGTCAATCGGTCGGGCCGTCGTACAGCGGGTACATGGTGGACCATTATGGACTGCCCGGCTTGTCGTATGGAATTGCATTCGGACTGCTGGCTCTGGTGGGCTTGAGATTGGCTTACCGCGATTCACGGCCCAGGCAGCATGGCTTGGCGAGGAACAAAGTCCGCGAAGGTCGGACAACAATCGCTCAGCAGAGGTCGGTCATCGGACTGCTGTTGTTGGTCGGCACTTTCCGAGTGGTGGCAGCGTCCGGTGTGCCGATTGCGATGGCGTATTGGCTGACCTCCAAAAACATCGTGAAGACCGAAATCGGCGCCGTACAATCGGCCTTCATGTTGGGCATTGGACTGGGCGGCTTGATCTGTGCCGCCTCGATACGGCCGCGGACGGAGCGGCTCGCCATGTGGTTGGTTCCGCTCGCGGCCGTGCCGTGCCTGCTGGCGATGCCGCAATTGACTGGCCTAGCGCTGTCTGCCGTGACTGCCGCGTCCGGGTTGCTCATGGGCATCGCCCTCCCGGTCTTCATCAGTTATGGCCAGCAATTGCTTCCCGATAGCCAGCGAATCGCCAATTCCATCACGATGGGTGTGAGCTGGGGCACCGGCGGAGCAATCGTCGCTGTGCTGATCGAGATTTGCGACCGGCGTCAATCGTTCGAATGGGCCTTCGTCGTGTTCGCCGTGTCGGTCGTTGGCTCCAGCGTCATGTGCTGGTGGCTTCCTCGACCCGCAGCGGTCGTCATTCGGGAGAACGACGAGCGTCCGTCATCGTGCTAAGAGTTGTGCGTTGTTCAGACCCGCCCCAGCATGCGGTTCAGTGAATCGCCCGTCTGATGGATCAGCGCTTCGGGGAAGTATTGGTACGGATGAAAGTACTCGAACGTCAGATAGCCGCGATAGCCGATGTTGTCGAACGCTTCGAGCACCGCCGGCCAGTTAGTCGTGCCGTCGAGCAGCGGGCGGAAGGATTCCAACGAAGTGTCTGTCCCTTTCTTCGTGAACTCTTTCAGATGCACGTTCTTGATCCGCTTGCCGAGGATGCGGATCCAGTGTTCTGGGAATTGGAACATCATGATGTTGCCAGTGTCGAAGTGAACCTTGAGGAATTCCGAGTGGAAGCTGTCGACGAAATCGATCATCTCGCCCGGCGTCATCAAGTAGCCGTTGAAGAAGATGTTCTCGATATTCAGATGCACCTTCAGCTTTTCGGCGGCGGGCAGAAGTTTCCGCACCGCCTCGCGGGCCCGCTGGTCGCACACGTCGTTCGGCACCGGTTCGTGATCCGTACGCCACGGGATGTGAACGGCTCCGGGGACAACCAGCAGGTTCTCAGTACCGAGGTCATGCGCGGCTTGAGCCATCAGGCCGGCCAGTTCGATGCCGCGAGCACGCTTCTCCACGTCGTTGCTGACGAGCGGATACGGCCAGAAGAGGAACGAGCACAAGCCGCTGATCGCGATGCCGATCTTCTCGGCCATCGCGCGAATCATCTGAAACTCTTTCGTGCCGGACTTGGGCGAGAGGTCGCTGTCGAGATCGTAGTTCAACTCGATCCCGTCGAAGCCGGCCTCCTTGGCGACGCGCAGGCATCTCTCTAACGACCAAAGCTGCGGGTACGGAAAGGCCCACAGGTTGATCGACTTTCGCATGTCATACTTCTTTCCAGCCGTGGTTTTGCTGGCAGCCACCGCTGTGTCGGCAAAAGCGACTTCACGCCCCGGCTCGAAAGCTTCGGCGAGGCCGGGTCCGAAGGCGAAGGCACTGCCAGCGAACGCAGCCGTCATGGCCTCGCGGCGAGAAACTTGCGGGCGATCTTCGATCAGCCGGTCACCACGAATTGGTTGAGACATGAGCGGGACTCCTTGCAACATCGGAAAGCCCTGGCACGAGCCGTCAAAACATCGGGATCAGCTTGTTGGACAATCAGGACGCGAGCCTAATTCGGACACGTCACGCTGCCAAGCAAGTGGCCGCTGCGGACAGATTTGAACAAGCAGAAATCAGCGAGTGCGGCCAGCCAAGAAAGACTGTGTCGGAGATCAGCCAGACAGGTGAGCTAGTGCGGCAACTGCGAATTGATCTGTCAGGGACGACCACTATTGCCCGGAGCGTGTTCGCCACCGTCGGGCTTGCCCCGGCGGAGCGCTGACTGGCCAGCTACCAAGGCCGTCGGCAACTCGGATCGCCCCCGTGGGGCTTGTCCCCACGGAGCGAATGACTGACCAGCCAGAGGTCGTTGCTCCCGTGGGGACAAGCCCCACGGAGAGCCAGCGGTCCGCCGGAAATGTCAGGGGTAGCTCTCCAGTCATGGCCCCGCCGGGACAAGCCCGACGGTGGCCACGCCGGGAACTCGTACGTCTTTCAAGGGGACTGTCAAGCCGCTTCCATGACGCATCAATTCCCAGTTGCGGCACTAGAATCATCGGCGGCTTGGAGTTGCTTTCGCAAGTCGCTACTTTCCGGACAAGAAAGCGGAGAGTTCGCGTGGCACGGGCGGCTCGTCTGCAATTCGATGGCACGCGATCGCCTGCACCACCCAAAACGCACGCCTGCTTCGCTTCAGGAGTTCCTCACATGTCGACTAATGATTCGTTTGCCTTGTTGCTGCACCCTGACGACTCGGTGGCGATCGCCAAGCGACAAATTCCCGCCGGCACGATGGTGCACGTAGGACGTCATGAAATCACCGCCAAAGAATCGGTCGACCTGGGGCACAAGATCTCCCTGAAGGCGATCGCTTCGGGGCAACCGGTACGACGGTACGGGCAAGTGATCGGATACGCAACGGAGCCGATCGAACCGGGCGAATGGATCCATCGACACAACATGGAACCGGGAGAACTGCGACTGGAATACGCGATCTCCAGTCAAGTGCCCGCCGATCCGGAGCCGATTTGCGGCCGGACATTCCTCGGCTACCGACGCCCCGACGGTCGAGCGGCGACTCGCAACTACATCGGCGTCGTCAGTACCGTCAATTGCTCGGCCGCGACTTCGAAGATGATCGCCGAGCGTTTCAACAAAGAGCTGTTGCGCGACTTTCCGAACATCGACGGCGTCGTGCCGCTGGTTCACAAGGGCGGCTGCGCATTCGACTTCGACGGCAGCGAGCACCGTTTGCTGGCACGGACGCTTGCCGGATTCTGTCGGCATCCGAACATCGGGGCCTACCTGATCGTTGGCTTGGGGTGCGAGGCGTCACAAGGGTCATACCTGCAGGATCGCTTTGGACTCGTCCAGCTCCAACTGCCGGGCGAACCAGAACCGGCTCGCCCGCTGGTCATCAATATGCAAGAACAGGGAGGCATCGCCAAGACGGTCCGGTACGCGACCGGGATTCTCAAAGACATGCTGCCCGAAGTGAACAAAGTTCACCGTCAGCCGATTCCCGTGTCGGAGATCATTCTCGGCACCAACTGTGGTGGCAGCGATGGCAACAGCGGTGTGACCTGCAACCCGGCGCTGGGTATCGCCAGCGATCTGCTCGTCGCACACGGTGCTACTAGCATTTTGGCCGAGACGCCAGAAATCTATGGAGCTGAACACCTGCTAGTTCGTCGGGCACGGACTCGCGAGGTCGGCGAAAAGTTGCTGGAACGGGTCCGTTGGTGGGAAGACTACGCTCGAAAGTTCAACGTCACGATCGACAACAATCCGTCCGTCGGGAACAAAAAGGGAGGCCTGACCACGATCTACGAAAAGTCTTTGGGAGCCATCGCCAAGGCCGGCCATACCGCGCTCAATGCCGTGTACGAATACTCAGAGCCAGTTACGGCCAAAGGTTTTGTCTTTATGGACACTCCCGGGTTCGACCCGGTTTCCGTCACCGGCCTCGTCGCTGGCGGTGCGAATGTCATCGTCTTCACCACCGGCCGAGGCAGTTGCTTTGGTTGCAAGCCAGCCCCCAGTATTAAGGTTGCGTCGAATACACCGATGTACGATCGGATGATCGACGACATGGACATCAACGCGGGGAAAATTCTGGAAGGGGTCTCGGTTGAGGAAGTCGGACTGGAAATCTTCGAGAAGATCCTCTTCGTCGCCAGCGGAGAAAAGACCAAGAGCGAATCACAAGGCATTGGTGATGAAGAGTTTGCGCCTTGGATCATCGGGCCGATTCTGTAGTCGACCGCTGGTGAGTTTGAATCCGTAAACTTTTCCGGACCGATACAAGCGGAAAAGTCGGCACTCTCAAAACAACCGCTACAGTTTGCCAAGTCAGCGAGTCGATACAACCCGCAGCGTTTACCATTTCGCGCCCGAGTTGGGATGCGCGGAGGGTACCGGACAACTCCGACGACGTTACAGTCCAAGGACGTACTGATGCGGGTACAGCATTGGTTGAAGGTGATTTTGGGTAGTTCACTGCTGGCAGTCAGCAGTCTGTCGGCACAGGCACAGCCGCCGGGTATGCCCGTGCAGATGGCACCGCCGGGATACATGCCGACCATGCCCGCGGATGGCTATGGTTCCACACCGCTGCCGGACTATGGGCAGGTGCCGCCGTCGATGTACTCGCCGTGGCCACAAGTCTCGCCGTACGAAAACTCGTACAGCCAGCATTCGCTGGAGAGCGGACTGTGGAACAGTGATTCCAACAACAGCACGCGGCGGTATAAGTTCAGCGTCGATTATCTGTCGGGTCGCGGACGTGTGCCGACGACAGTTATTGGCAATACGTCCGCTCAGTCGTACATCAACATGCTCCGCACCGTGCTCGACAATCAACAGGGAGGAGGAGGAGGAGGAGGAGGACAGAACCAACAGGGGACGTCACCTCTGGCGCTCTTCGGCGGTGATCCAAACATCCGCCCGCCGCAACCAAGTTTTCAGTTGTATGGCGCAGCGAATTTCGGGGCCGTGGATCGCGACTTTCGATTGCAAGGCACACGCACCACCGTTGGGTTTGACAATCCGGATGACAGCGGCCTGCGATTCAGCTTCCTGTACCTCGCCGACAACAACTTCCAATACAACGCCATGGACTACCAGGCTCCGGGACGAGGGACCGAACCGGCGGCGTTCCAACACTTGTTACAGATTCCCGAAGATCCCGCCAATCCGCTGACCGTGCTTCCGCGCGACCTCTCGTTGCTCAGTGACTTTATCACGCCGGTCGACGTCAATCGCATTCTGCAAAACAACGTTTTCAATCTGAATGGACTCCCTCTGGACGATGGAACGCTCCGTGTGCTCGCCGACGGCACGACGTTTGGTGGCGTCACGGCACCCTACGATCTCGATTTCAAGATCAATTTGTACTCGGAGTTGTACGGCGGCAATGTCGATTGGATCATGAATCCGGTTATTAATGGGAAGTTTTTCCGAGTGCGACCGATCGTCAGCCCGCGCTATTTCTGCCTGCGGGAAGGCTTGCATTTCTTCGGTCGCGACAGCGGCTTAGTGTATGGTGACCCCAGCGGCGGCGGCGGCGGTGGCGGCGGTGGCGGCGGTAACCAAACCCTCAGCCCGGACCTGAAACTTCACTCCACTCCAAATGGTTTGGACGATAATGGAGACTTTATCATTGACAACGCTGGCCTCTTCGAAGACGGACAGCAGCAAGGCGGTGGCGGTGGCGGTGGCGGTGGCGGTCAGCAAAACCAAGACCAGGTTCCGTTCCTGCAGTTCCAAGACCAGTTTCGCTATCCGATATCGTCCTACTTGAATAACGACGTCCAAAGCCAACTGGGAGGTGCCGATGTCGGGTTGACCTACGACTTCGGTGGTCATTCGCTCCTCGTAACGGGCACGACGAGGTTCGGACTGCTGGCCAATTACGAGCAAATCAAAATCTCCGGCGACAACATCGCCATGCACACCCGTGCGTCCAATCTGCTGGATCCCTCCCCTGCGAACGCGACACCGAATGCATTCACCGCCGAGCAGAGTCACATGCACGTGTCGCCGATGTTCGAGCAATCGTTCAACGCCGAGGCTCCTCTGTTCCGGTACGTGCCCGTCATCCGCCGAATCGGCTTCGTCGAGAAGGCTCAGTTCCGTTTCGGCTACTCGTTCATGTACATCGGTCACGTAGTCGATCCGACCAGCAGCATCCTCTGGCAGGGGAATCCGGCGGCGGGGCTCTTCCCGTTAATCAAGGTCAATCGCGACAGCTACACGGCGCACAGCTATAACTTTGGTATAAGTTGGCAGTTCTAAGGTCGGAGATGCGGTTGCGTCTGGGAGCCAGCCCGCTCACTGCGTTCATGTAGCCCGCGCAGGACGACCAGCCAGAGCGTGCCGATCAAGACTCCGCTAATGACCAAAGCCCACACTCCGTCGTGACGCAGACTCGTGGCCAGCTTATCCACGGGACGCAATGCGACCGATCTCCGTTCTTGGACGATCGCGATCCATCCGGTGTTGCCGACGCGACAAAAGGCCGCCAGCCAATTGCCGCTGAAAGACTTTTCGTCGAACTGGCCAGCGGGGTCCAAGTAGTCGTCCATCTGGATCACGACGGGGGCCGCGGCTGGATCGGTTGATCTCAAATGAGGTTTCAAAACTTCGATGGTGTCTGGAGCCAATGCCAATCGCAGCGTTTCCCGGTCGTCAGCATTCCCGCTCTCCAAGTTCTGCTGCCGTAGCCAGGGGTGGTCGAGCAGACGCCAATCGCGTTCGTCGATCAATACGACCGTGCGGTTGACGTCGGGATCGGCGTCCCCTTCACGCGGTTTGCTGGGAGCGAACGGGGACAGCAACTGACCGAGTTCCATGGAGCGTCCAATGACGCCCACGACGCGTTCATGCTTTTCATCCCACACCGGAGCGGCCAGCGAGACCACATTTCGTCCCGTCGCCGCACTCACATACGTCAATGACAAGTACGGCCGCGTGATTGGTTGAAGTCCTTCCGGCACCGCGTTGGGATCGAACTCCTGCCCAAGACCGTGAAAGTAGTCACGGTGCGAGAAGTTCCTTTCCAGCGTGCTCTCTTCCTCCGGTTCGCGCCAGCGTTGATAGCCCTGATGATCTGTCAGGAACCAACTGCGGTCGCGGTGCAGTCCCAGCTTTTGCTGCAATCGGTCGGCTTTCGCTTTCCAGTGAGCCAGGGCGACGCGCAGTTCGCTGCGGTCCGACCAATTTCGTCCGTCAGCCGCTTCGATGGCTTGTTGGACTTCAGGATCGGCAGCGACCTCTTCCAACTCGGCGCTTCGCTTCTCTAATTCACGAGCGACGCTACGCGCGAGAATCTCGACCGACAGCACGTCACTTTCGAGCGCTCGAGTCGTCAGGTTCGTAGTCGCCGAGTCGACCGCGTCCCGCATCGAGTCGAGGTAGAATAAGCCCAACGCCAACATCAGCAGGACGGGGCCGAGTCCTCCCAGAGCCAACAACGGCCGAAAGGACCGCATGCGGTCGCGCTGATCTAACGCATCCAGCACGGCCTGAGCGTTTGAAAATCGCTCGTCGGGATCGGGTTGCAAGCAGCGATCGACGATGTCGGCCAAGCGGCGGTCAACGCCACGCGAGCGGCGATGCGAAGCCGATCGCGGACCCATGCGCACGATGTCGCGATACGCCGACAAGCGGTCCTCCAGCGAGCCAGCTTGCTGAATGCGTCGCTCGTTTTCCGCCGTGCGATGCGGCGGTTCGCCACACAGCAGGTGATACAGCACCGCTCCCAACGCGTAGACATCCCAGCGAGCATCCGGCACAGCCTTGAGATCAGCCTGCTCGGGAGCCATGTAGAATAGCGTCCCCAGCGCGGGGTCTTGTTCGTACGATAGTCGCGATTGTCCGAAGTCACACAACCGCGGTTCAAAGTCGGAATCGAGCAAAACATTCGCCGGCTTCAAATCGCAGTGCAGAATGCCGCTGCCGTGTGCCTGGACTAATGCTTGCAAAATACCTCTTGCGATCCGCACCGCCTCGCTCGCGGATAGCGGGCCGTCCGCGAGATGCGCCGCCAGCGAGCCACGTTCGAGGTATTCCATCACATAGTACGGCGGATCGCTGTCCCAGCCGACATCCAACAAGCCGACGATGTTCCGCGACGTGTACAGCACCGCGAGCTTCTCGACTTCGCGGCTGAGCAGCGACCAGTCCAGTCCGCCACGGTGCGAGTACACCTTCACGGCCACCAGCTTGCCAGTGTTCTTCTCGCGCGCCAGCCAGACGGAGCCGTATGCTCCCTCACCCAGGCAACGCACAATCGTCAGACCGGGTACGCTGATCGCCAGCGGATGTCCGCGACTGAGCGCCTGCGCCTTTGCAACTTGTGCGTCATCTTGCCGTTCGGTTCGATCAGACTCCGTCACAGCAGGCGCTAGCGAATTGAGGGCGTTATTCGGCATCGGTCGATGAATGAAAGTTGAAGGTTGAAACACAAACGCCATCGAGATCGTACCGCGGTTAAATCCGCAATCCGAAATCCCCAATTCGCGATCACTCTGTTCGTCATCTCAGCCGATGTTCGTACAACGCTTCGTAGGAGTCGAGGCAGCGTTGGAAAAGGTCTTTCAGGCGGTCGGGAACTTGATCGGGCTTTGGCGTGTACGGACGAAACGCGGTCGTGGTCTCCACCTCTTTGTACCAGTATTTCGCCCACACACCGTCCGTGGGACGAAGGCCGGGAGCCCACGACAGCATCGACTCTTGAAACTCGATCCCCAGCGCGTCGCACAATAGCCCCAACGTCCGACGTGGGTTGTTGAGCACTTCCACGGAGTCGATGACCGGTGGCGTGAGGCCTAGGTTTTGTCGGACCCAATCGAAGATCTCATGCTGCTGAGGAAAGCCGGTGTCGGCATCTGACGGGTTGGGCACGATCTTGATGTACGACGTCAGCACGTCGCGCGGATGCCGAATCAGAAAACAGTTGGTGACTCGACCCAGCCAACAACGGTCGATGTGCGACAGCAAATGGTGAGTCATGTGCTTCTGGTAAAAGATTCGTTGGCCGTCGGGCGTTTCACCGGTGAGCCAAGCCACGACCTTGTTCCAGTCAGTTTCGCCAGCGGCGATCACTTCGTCGCGGCCTGGATGTTCCTTGCGAGTCGCCTGTAAGAAATGCGTGTAAAGCGGCTCATCGCAGACGACGGTGTCGTTGCGATTGTCCCACGACCGCATCATGGCCGTGGAGATGTTGCGCGGTCCAGACCACATGGCCAGCCGGAGTGGAGCAGGTTGATTCGACATGTGCTTTCTCTGCGCCCGCGATGCGTTAGTAATGTCGATGGATTGTACGCCTGGCGAAATCGCCGGTGATCTTCCACATCACTGTCCGAGATTGCAAACCAGCCCTCACGCTCTGTGGAGTGTTAGCGATTCAAAAAGAAGGCCACGAATTTCGCCACGGGCTTGAGTGGACAGCCCTGTGAATTTGGTGTTTTGTCAATCATGTCGGCAAATGATTCGGGCTGTGGCGACATGCTTTCCGTTCCCCGAGTAGCGGCGTTTGAGCTTCGGCTTCGTGGGGCCGCGCGGCTGGGATTGGTATTTCTTCAAGGACCGCGACCATCGGATTCGGTCGCCGGCTTTCTTTGATCACCAACTAGTCCTGCTTGAAGCCGCGCCGTCGCATCGAAATTTTGTGAACCGCTTTCGGCTCGGCCACCGCCATGCCAGCGGTGAGACGCTCCACTTTTCGGGACGATGCGACCCCTTCGGCGATCATCACCAAGCGGATGCGGCACAAGGCCGCAAGCTACGTGAACGTCTCACAATTAGCCGTGTGAGGCATAAAATCGGCTTCAGCCTTCTCGATTCGTGTTGATTCTTGTGCCGAATCAGCCGCCGGGCACTAGCCCACGGTTTGATTTCGCATAACCGTGGGCTAGCGCCCAATGGCACTCACTTTGTCCGACGTTCAAATTCACGTTGCTGTTCGACGTAGCTGAATTCGCAAGAATTCAGCCGGTTTCGGCGATCCTCTGAACTCTTGCGAGTTCAGCTACAGG
>CAYSHJ010000321.1:0-5172 GCA_964430385.1 uncultured Planctomycetaceae bacterium | reverse complement strand
GCTAACCGGCCCAAACTGACAATCACGTATGGACCGGGTAGTCCACTCATGGCCGCTGCCACGGCGTCCGTGACGAGCAGCGTGCAGACCGGCTCAAATCTCACTGACGCAGAACTCGCGTTGATCAGCCAGGAGGCCACGGCGCGATGGCTGACGAGCACCCCAGCCGACATGCACGATGCCATCCGTACCGCAGCCGGTTCGATCACCTTCGCCATTGCGGACCTGCCCGGCCAGACGTTAGGGACATCGTTCGGGCATACGATTTTGATTGATCGCGATGCTGCCGGTTTTGGATGGTTTATCGACCGGACACCTCGTGACGACCGTGAATTCGGCGCGTCTCATGACGCCAGTCCGACGAGCCCCGCTTACGGCCACATGGATCTGCTGTCTGTCGTCGCACACGAGATCGGGCATGCCGTCGGCTACGACCACGACAGCACGCTCGAGGTGATGCACGAATCACTCGCAGCAGGACATCGAACGATGCTGATCGATCGTGATGCTGCCGGTTTCGCCTGGTTGATCGACCGGACACCTCGTGACGCCCGTGAATTCGGTGCGTCTCATGACGCTCTGCTGACGAGCCCCGTTGATGCTCACATGGATCGGCTGTCGGTCATCCGACAAGAGATCGGGCAGCTCCTCGGCGACGACCACGACAGCACGCTCATCGTGCTCCGCGAGTCACTCGAAGCAGGACTTCGAACGATGACGGGCAAGGAGGTCTCGACGGACGCGGTTGATGCGTTCTTCCAGGGCGTTGATTCGCATCACGCCGGATCCGCCTTCGGCGGACTCAACCCATTCATGTAGGCCCATTCCAGTGAGCATGGTGGGGACAGCGAAAGGGGACTGGCCCGATCGTGTTCGGCACGACGGATGCTAATGACTCTGCGGGCGCTCCGGAGACACACCTGAACACATGCGCCTTTCGTGACTCGGAACCTTCGCGCCCGCACACTGCTGTCCAGTTACCTTTTAACGGCGCATGACACGCAAGTCTGAACCTACAGACCATCAAGGCTTTGCAACGAAGATAAATCGGGCCGGAAGAATAAGGCTGAACCAAGGGCCTGAGTTCTTCTCGCACGCGCGTGTCAGACTCTGGTTGATAAGTTAATGAAACGGAGAGGTCAGAAAATGCTAATGGGTCTTTTCGCTGGCGTTCGTGATTCACTCTCCAAGTGGAAGCGAGTCGGTGGGCGCCATCATCGAGCGCGCAAAAATGCCGCGACTCGTCGCGGGCCCAGTTTCGAGACGCTGGAAGACCGCAATCTCTTGAGTACGTTTTTGGTCAACCACACTCCTTACCTTCAGCCTGGCAACGCGCCGCTGGCCCCTTTCGCCGGCAGCCAAACGGACCAGGTTCAGATCATTTGGCAAACGGTGCCTGGCAGCGGCAGCGCGAACGACAGTTTCGTAGTCGAGTACCGGCACGCGGGTGCAGCGACTTGGATCAATGCCGGCCCCAGCAGCACCATCAACACGGGAGTTTCGAATCGCGTCAACCGCTTCGTGGACGTCACGGGGCTCGACTATGACGCTGACTACGAATACCGCGTGCGGCACATGCGCGACAGCTCCGTCGTACATGACTATCAAGCCACGTTCCACACGCGGCTTCCCGTTGGGTCGAACCAACCGTTTACGTTCGTGGCCTACGGCGACTCGGCGTCGGGCACGCCGCCGACGGGATTCATCAACGTGCAGAACCGCATCAACACGATCACGTCGTCGTTCGTCGTGATGATGGGGGACAATGCTTACGGCAGCGGGACGCACGCGAATTATGACCTGCGTTTCGATCCGACGCTCAACGCCCCGACGCCAGAGTACAACAAGAACCACGTGGAATACTATTCGCTCGGAAACCACGATATCGCGACCGCAGGCGGCCAGCCGTCACGCGACAATTACGCGGTACCGATTCCCGTTGCCGGAGTCACCAGTTCCGTCAATGGGCCGGCCGGCGCGCCAGCGGAGAACAACTATTCGTTCGACTATGGCAATGCCCACTTTGCCATTTACGACAGTAACGACGGAATCAGCACCGCCGAGGCCGACTGGATGGTGGCCGACATGCAGGCCAGCACGGCCCAATGGAAATTCGTTGTTTATCATCACCCGATGTCCACCACCGATGCGTTGGCCGATCAACTCCGCGCCGCGGGAGTGGACGTGTTTCTGGCCGGACACGTTCACAGCTACAACCGCAGCCAGGGCGGCTCTCAATTCACCGAGGGCAACCAAATCATTGAGGTGATCGGCGGCACGGGCGGTGCCAGCACCACAATCGCGAACCAGGGTTTCGTAAAGATCGACGCCACCGTCAACAATCTGACGGTGTCCTACATTCGGGCGGACAGCGGGAACACGGTGGATACGTTTACGATCATCGCCCAAGACACCGGCACCGGCTCGGCACCCACGAACGTGGCCCTGTCGGCCAATACCGTTTCGGAGAGCTCCGCCAACAATACGGTCGTCGGTACGCTCACGACGACCGATCCTGATGTGGGTGACACGCACACCTACACGCTGACGAACAACGCGGGCGGGCGTTTCGGCATCTCCGGTAATCAACTGGTTGTCGCCAACGGCAGCCTATTGGACTTCGAGACGAACACCAGCCACACCGTTACGGTCCGCAGCACCGACTCGACCGGGTTGAATTTCTCCAAGAACTTCACAATCAACCTGACGAACATTAACGAGGCGCCCACGGCCAATAGCAACACCTACGCGGTGAATCGGGGAGCGACGCTGAACGCCAACGATGCGACCGGCACCGTGGGAGGGACGAACGACGACAGCGTGCGTGTCAACGACACAGACCCGGAGAACAACTCTCTGACGGCCGCGAAGGTGACAGACCCGACGCATGGGACGCTGACACTGAATGCCAACGGGACATTCACGTACACCCACAACAACGACAGTGCGACCAGCGACAGCTTCACCTACCACGTCTCGGACGGGACGAACCAGAGCAACATCGCGACAGTCACAATTTCGATCGATCCCGGCGGAGGCGCGCAAACGACCTTCTCCTTGCAAGACGGAGTCAACGGCTACGCCGGGACGATCGATACCACGATCAAAGCCGCTTTTCCGACGTCGACTTCCAGTTCGTCGGCCACGACCATTGAAGCGAATGACAACGCGAGTAAGGGAACTCTCCTGCGTTGGGAATTGCCCTCGACTCCAATCGGGAGCATCGTCCAATCGGCCTCGATCACGTTGTCGATTACGAACACCAGCACCACCACCTATCCACTCTACGAACTCTTGCGGAGTTGGACGGAAGGCGGCGCCACCTGGAACCAGTATGCCGCTGGAGCTGGGTGGGGAACGGCGGGAGCACAGCAGATTGACGTCGATCGCGCCGCCGCCGTTTTGGCCTCCCTCACTTCGCCGAACACCGGATTTGTGACGATCAATCTGAATTCGGACGGGATTGCGATGGTGCAGAAATGGATCAACACACCGTCGACCAACCATGGCGTCACGATTCAAAACTATGTGACGACGACCAACAACGCGGTAGGCTTTGACTCCAGTGAAGCGACCACCGTCGCTAACCGTCCAAAACTCACGTTCACGTACAGTATTCCCCCAACTCCACCGACGATAGCGACGACGGCCAGCGCGCTCTCCTACACGGAGAACAACCCGGCGACGGCGATCGATCCGGGGTTGACCACGTCCGACCCCGACAGCGCGAACTACGTGGGGGCGACGGTGTCGATCACAGGCGGGTTCACGTCGGGGGAGGATCTGTTGGGATTTGCGGATCAGAACGGGATTTCGGGAACCTATAACGCGGCAACGGGAGTGCTGACTCTCTCCGGCGTCTCCAACCCGGCCAACTACCAGACGGCGCTGCGGTCGGTCACGTTCGTCAACATGAGCGAGAACCCCAACTCGACGAACCGGACGGTCACGTTCTCGGCGAACGACGGCGCGTTGACCGGCAGCGCCACTCGGACGATCAGCGTCACGTCGGTCAACGACGCTCCGACGGAACTGATGCTCATGCTCTTGGGCGACAGTGTGCCAGAGCAGTCTTTTCAGGGCGAGGTGGCCGAGTTATCCACGTTCGATCCTGACCCGGGCGACTCGCACACCTACACGCTGACGGACGACGCCGGCGGCCGTTTCGCCCTCCTCGGCGATGACCTGTTTGTCGCCAATGGCAGCCTGCTGGACTTCGAGACGAACACCAGCCACTCGATCACGGTCCGCAGCACCGACTCGGGTGGGTTGAGTGTCTCCGAGACCTTCACGATTAACGTCGGAGACATCAACGAGACTCCCACAACCCTGATGCTCGTGGGTAACAGTGTGCCGGAGCAGTCTCTGATGGGCACCGACGTGGGCAATTTTTCCACGAGCGATCCTGACGCGGGCGATTTCCACACGTACGCATTGTTGGACGACGCCGGCGGCCGTTTCGCCATCTTCGGCGATCAACTGGTTGTCGCCAGCGGCAGCCTGCTGGACTTTGAGACGAACACCAGCCACTCGGTCACAGTCCGCAGCACCGACTCGGGCGGGTTGAGTGCCACCATGCAGTTCACAATTAGCGTCACAGACGTCGTGAACGAGTTCGATCCGGTGCTCAGCGACGCGACGTTCTCGCTGGTGGAGAATTCGTCGAGCAGCACTTCCGTGGGGACGATGACGGCGACGGACGCGGATCCGGCGAACGGCGGTTTGAGCTATGCGATCATCGGCGGCAACGCGCTGGGGATCTTCGCGATCAACAGCGCGACGGGCGAAATCAGCGTCGCCAACAACGCCAACCTGAACCGCGAGTCGGTGGCCTCGGTCGTGCTGACGATCGCAGTCAGCGACAACGGGCCGGGAGCGCCCCGTACGGACACCGCTCAAGTCACGATCAACATCAACGACCTGAACGAGTTCGATCCGGTGCTCAACGACGCGACGTTCTCACTGGCGGAGAATTCGGCGAACAGCACCTCGATGGGAACGATATCGGCGACGGACGCGGACGCGACGGACGGCGGGCTGAGTTATGCGATCACGGGCGGCAACGCGCTGGGCATCTTCGCGATCAACAGCGCGACCGGCGAAATCACCGTCGCCAACAATACGGCTCTGAACCGCGAGTCGATCGCCTCGGTCATGCTGACGGTCACCACG
>CAYSHJ010000320.1:0-4246 GCA_964430385.1 uncultured Planctomycetaceae bacterium | reverse complement strand
TAGCTGATCTGCGCGAACTCGTTGTCGCGTGGATCAGTGTATCCGCATCGGCAATCATCCAGATGGTGGCCAACGCTGTGATCGTAGTTGCCTTGGATGACCTCGATGCCCTGCTCTCGAATCAACTCACACGCGCGATTCGGATGCGGTCCGAACGCGCCGAGATCGCCGAGACAAAACAATCGCTCCGCGCCACGCTGCCGAGCATCGGCGATCGCGGCTTGCAGCGCGAGATGGTTACTGTAGACGCCGCCGAAGAACGCGAGATGCATGACAAAGTAGCCATCACGCTCCGCGTGATGAGCCTTTCGAGTTTGAGTTGGAATAGTTCGCGAGCTTCGGAAGCGTTATCTGGCAAGGCTCATCACGCGGAGCGTGATGGCTACTTTGAAGACGGATTCGTGCAGATGGCTCCATATTGGTAGCACGTCGCGCACGCTCCGTGAGTGATTGCAAAACCGCGATTCGCGTCGTGAAACGTCTCGCCCATGATCGCGTCGGGCGAGTCGATCAAGATCGGACAGACAGCGATGCCACGATCGGTGACGACGCGGCTGTGCTGGCAGATGAGTTGCGAGGTGTCGTAGCCGACAAGCATCTCAGCCGTCACTCGATCTGACCGCGAGTAGCCACAGGTTCGAGTCGCTTCAGCCCCGATGAGCAAACGCGGGAGCACTTTCAAGCGCGCTCGGTCGTACCCATACTGTCGCAGCACGTCGCGGAAATAACTGAGGACGTCATGGTCCTGCGACTCGTCCCAGACGCGCGTCATCGTGATGATTGGCAGGAAGCCATGTTGCACGAGCAACTCGACGCCCTGCATCGCACGTTCAAAGGCCCGCGGACCGCGAATCGGATCGTTAAGTTCCGGCGTCGGGCCGTCGATCGACACGCGGAACTCCAGCGAGTAGAGACTCCCCTGCTCCGCCGCTCGTAGCCGTTCCAGCCATTCCTTTTTCAAGACCGTCCCGTTGGTCAGCACCGTCGCCGGCCCGATGTCGAGCGTCAGTTCGAGAATCGCCACCATGGCGGGATTGAGGAACGGTTCCCCGCCTGTAAAGTAATACTCCTTCACGCCCCAAGCGACCGACTCGCGCAGGCGTCGCTCCACTTCGGCCAATGTCAGAAACCCGAACTTGTCGTTGTGTGGGCTGCACGAGATGAAGCAATGTGTGCAGGTGAGATTGCATCGCGTCCCCGCGACCTGAAACCACAGCTCATCCAGCGATCCGAGTTTGACGATGGGTTGCGGCGTCATCGTCCAGTCCGTGTTGCGTGTTATGGTGCAGCATCGATCACATTGACGAACAAAGCCCTGGGGCGTCCAGTCAGGCGCGGAAGTTCCGTGATGGGAATGGGCGGATTGAAGATGGTGAGCGGCACAAGACGGAGTACGTACACGCCAGACTTGGGAACAGAACCGAGTTTCAGCCTAGCATCAAAGCGTCCGAGCCGATTGCGATGTGCGATCGCACTTCCGGACTGCACGATGACGCCGTCGGCACGCACGAGCTCAGCAATCAACGGGTGTTGCACCTGATCTGCCCCAACGAAAGCGAAGTTGTGAACTTCGATGGCGATTTCCTGTCCGACCTGGGGGTCACCCAATTGACGTCCCTCGTCGGCGGACTGGACCACCACATGGGGAGCCACAATTGCGTATCCTGCCGCGACGGATGCGGGGCAGCTTTCCAACCAAGTGTTCCCGAAGAACTCCAGCACAATCTGAAACCAAACGGCCGCGCTCATTGGTTACTCCTTAGGTTCGCAAGGATCTCTTGGATTTGTCCATGTCCGACACGAAGCAAGAAAGTCGAATTCCGTCCGTAGCTCTTCGAGCCGAGGATGAAGAAGTTCGGTTCTGGATTCTTCAGCACATCGCCACCGTGACTCGCCTGAGCGAGGCAGTCCGACGGCGTTTCGCCGAGTAGTTTCGCCGCCAGCTTGATCGGCCCTTGCGTAGCATAGCACTCGTGGACCTGCAGTTCCTCGTAGATCGAACGATCAGGCCGATAGCCAACGTTGCCAAGGATGCGATCGACAGTCATTCGGCGAGGCAGTGGCGGAGATTCATTCGCATCGCACGGAGTTCCTTCCCCTGCTCTGCTGAGCCATTCCAAGCCCACATAAAAACCGGTGACGTCGCGGCAGGTTGATGTCGGAGTGATCGACGTCACGACAGCATCTGGCAGCCACACCACAGGCGAGTTGGTGAGACGGCGAGACGCTTTTTGGGAGATCTCTCCCGCACGTGCGAGCTCATTGGCGCGAGCCGCCAGCCGATCACGCTCCGTGAGTGGATCATTCGGAATTCGCGGCATCGGGCCATTCTTCTCGGCAGCTCGCGACGAGGACTGTGTCACCCAGAGGACTGTCGTTCGCGGTGTGGAGACCGCCAACTCTGCGAGCGCGACAATGTTGGTCGCGGCGGAGAACCCGGAGCCGACGACCAAGGTGATCTTGTTCGCGAACTCTTCCGGCGTGATCGGTCGCAGGCGATATTGATCGGCAGTCAGCCAAGCGGTCTCGCCGATGCAGGGCATCCCGCCGGCTCCGAGCCAGTTGTGATGTGGATACGTCCCCGAGCAGTCGAGCACGACATCAGCCGACTCGATCCGTTCGTCGATGTGATAGTCTTCGACGACGGTTCGGAAGCGGACGACAGGTCGTTCGTCCGACGAATCTGGATCCTCGTCCCAGCCATCGTCGAAAGCGGGTGACGTGTTGGCATCGTCCGAGCTGGTGTGTGTCCAGGTATGCTCGACCAGTAATTGAAACGGATCGCCTCCTCGCGCGGCGGAACCGATGCCGTTCGTTTTTTTGAAATGTCGGCGGCCGAGAGAGATGATTCGGCATTGCTCGTGAATACAACCTGCCAATTCCGGCAACCGGCTGAGCGGCAACAAATATCGCTGAACGAACTCTGCACCCGTCAGCAATTCCTCCGCTCGCGGCAGAGCATCCGCTCCCCATGTTCGAGCAATCGCCCCCCTGCCCCACTCGGATGAGTTCATGTCGAATGGACTAAAGAGCCGCACATGACCCCAGTCGAGGACGTTTTCGGCGATGCGGCCGCTTTCAAAGACTTGCACGTCGTGACCAAGTTGCCGCGCGAGCAGCGCGGCTTCGAGTCCGATCGGGCCGGCTCCGATGATGGCAACGCGGAACATCGTCTGTTTCCTGTGTAGCCAAGGCCCTTGTGGCCTGACGAATCTCTCCGTTTTTTCAGCGAGGCCGTTTTTTCAGCGACGCGGAATCACTCAGGCCACAAGGGCCTGGGTTACCGTTTTGGTGCCGTTATGCAGTAGGACATCTCAGTCCATCCAGCGGAATCAACAACTCCTGTCCGAGCAACAACTGCCGCATGAGTACGGCGGTGATCGGTGACAACAAGATGCCGGTACGGAAGTGGCCGGCCGCGACGAAGAGGTTGTCGTTGTCGGGAACTCGACCAATGTACGGCACGCCGCTGCCTGATTGCGGCCGCAGCCCCGACCAGCAACGCTCGAAGCGGGCCGTCCGGAGTGCGGGAACCAGATTGCCGCCAAAGCGAAGTAATTCGGCAATCACTTCCGCCGTGTTGCGTTTGTCGAAGCCAGCATGTTCCTCGGTCGAGCCGATGAGCACTCGGCCATCCGCGCGAGGGACAACGTAACGCGGGCCGACTTCGATCACTCGCCGCACGGGCGGCGGCAAAGCGTTGAGCAACACTATCTGGCCGCGCACCGGTTTGACATCCAGGCGACAACCAGCTTGTGCGAGCACCGCCTGCGACCACGCGCCGCTGCAAACGACGAACTGTCTGGCGGAAATTTGGCCCTCAATTGTTTGGACCGAATCGATGCGCGAACCACTTCGCTCAAAACCGCTGACCGGCGTTCCCGGTGAAAGTTCAACGCCGCGAATCGTGCAAGCGGCGATCAACGCTTTGAGGTGTCGCGGATTGCGGACTTGGCAAAGCTCCGGCAGAAAAAGCGCATGCTCGATCTCCGCAGCGAGACCGGGTTCGGTGTCTCGTAATTCACGAGCAGACCACTCCTCGACAACGATTCCTTCGTCACGCCACACCGTCGCGAAGTCAGCTAGCTCACGGGGCGATCGGTCTGGAGACAACTCGATGCCGCCACAATTCATGAAACCGTTGTCGATGCCGGTCTCGTCGAGCAACTTTCGGGACCAGTCCGGCCAGATTGAAAAGCTCTCGGAGCGTATCCGGCCTTCGAGCGATCGCGCTTTCGTCGGATTG
>CAYSHJ010000319.1:0-3842 GCA_964430385.1 uncultured Planctomycetaceae bacterium | reverse complement strand
GATCGAAATCTCGCGCGTCGTTGGCTGATTGTTGAACTGATAAATCGCCAACGCTCTGGGCCGAATCTCGACGCGCTCTTCCGGCAGAGTGATCTTGAAACGGACTTCAGTTTCGTGAGTCTGCCCGTCGTCATACTTGATCCGACAGGTGTAATCGTGCGGTCCCGGTCGTTCGTTCGCCGCACGCACTCGCAAATAGAACTCGCCGCCTTCGCCTGGAGCGAACTCGCGCTGCTCGAAGCGCGGACTCAAGCAACCGCAGCTCGGCTCGATCGCAAGGATTCGCATCGGCTGCGAGCCAACATTGCGGAACGAGAATCGGCCCGCGTACTCGGACCGCGGTGGCGGGGCACCAAGGTTCACCAAATATTGCTCAAACGCCAGTCCCCGTTGCGGCGCAGGAACGGGCAGCGATCGAGCCGTCACACCTCCGGCGTGAACGGCCAGCGACAGCCCAAACGGCAAACAGGCCCCGGCCCACAAGGCCCAACGCCACCAACGTCCTGAGGTGTTCGATGCATCCATGCGTGCGCCTCGCGTTTGTTGACCGTGATTCACGTTCCTAGTACCGGATTTAACCGGCGGGTTCCCGTGGAACGAGTCGGTTTTCTCGACCCGATCGGTTCCACCTCAATGCGGTATTCCGAACGCGCGAGCTTGTAGCACGATCCCGTGAAGAGCCTCAAGCCGGATACCATTCGAAGTTGCAGTCGGCTTGAGATTGCTCCGGGCTTTCGCTAGTTTGTCCCGCCCTTTCCACCAATGCGGAAGGAATTCTGGACGGTCCAAGGAATTAGCTGACATGGTCATCCGCCCTCGCACAAAGCGAAAAATCGCCCTCAAATTGAAACGCTGCCCGAAGTGTAATTGCCTCGTCAAGCGCCGAGTCCGCTGTAAGCGTTGTCACTTGAAGCAGAAGAAAATTTAAGCGGTCGTGCCTGCGCGGACTGATCAAAACCGCGTACGGCCGAAATCAGCCGTCTTGTGCAGTGAACTGAGCGTCGCCAAGACAAACACCACGCGGCAGGCGAATCGCTTGCCTCGTGGTGTTTTTTGAGCGAGATCGTGTGGGACGGATTGGCAATCCGTCCTACGACGACTCCGTCTTGTACTCTTTCTCGTCGTCGGCCTTCGCACCCATCGACTTTCGCAGGTCGTCGGCCGCAGCCGTCACGGTCTTCTCCGGTCCGGTCAGCTTCAGGAAGTAAGTTCCCTTTTCCTCGATCATCAACATCATCGCCAACATCCGTTGCCCGGGGACCGGAGTCGTCTTCATCGCGATCGGCGGGCCGTCCGGCTTGTTGTACGTGCCGGCCGCGTCAACGATGACGTACTCGCCTTGAGGTGCCTTACCACGGGTGACCTTCACCCTTCGGTCCTTTGGCTGGAATTGATTGACCCAGCGTTTGACGTTCTCGTCGACACCGCCGCCGCCACCTCCAAACTGAGTGATGACCAATTCGGCAGCTTGTTTGTCTCCTTCCGCCGGATCGATCTTGAACTGAGCCACTCGAAACTTGCTCGCAAGCTCTTCCTGCTTCCAAGCCGTTGGGACGACGAGCTTGATGTCCTTGACCTGCACTTCGACCGTTTTCTTTTCTTTGGCCACGGCGAACATCGCGAGGCTGCCGCACAACGCGGCCGCCAGGGCGAAAGCTCGCCAACTTTGATGGTTCATGACTGACGATTCCTTTGGGGATGGGTGTCCGGATTCGATGATTCACGAAACAGCCAAGATTCTCAGGTCACACACGACGAATTGCAACAACGCCCGAAGAGCCAAAAGCAACGGCCGACCGATGTCGCGAAGTTGTCGAATCGCGAAGCCACACGATAGGCTCTGTCGTGGCTGCGTTCTGGCAAACTCGGTGGCGAATTGAAGACGAGACTGCACATGGCCAAGCAAACGACAGTTCGATTGGTGTTGATCACGGGCGCGACGAAAGGGCTGGGCGAGGCGATGGCCGCGAAGTTCGCCAGTTTGGGACACACGGTCGTCGGCTGCGGTCGGCAGAAGGCGGCGGTGAACGAACTCCGGCGACGTCATGCGGCTCCGCATCGGTTCGATGACGTGGACGTGAGCAACGACCGTGACGTGGCTAAGTGGGCGAAGGCCGTATTGGCGGAGCACGGTCCGCCGGACTTGTTGCTCAACAACGCAGCCATCGTCAATCGAAACTCGGTCTTGTGGGAGCTGCCGGCCGATGAGTTTGACCGAGTCATCGACATCAACATCAAAGGTGTCGCCAACGTGATTCGGCACTTCACCCCGGCGATGATTGAGCGGCGGCGCGGAGTGATCGTCAATTTCAGTTCCGGCTGGGGGCGATCGACCGCGGCGGAAGTGGCTCCGTACTGCGCGACCAAATGGGCCATCGAAGGGCTGACTCAGGCGTTGGCTCAAGAACTCCCCGACGGCCTGGCCGCGATCCCGCTCGATCCCGGCATCATCAACACCGAGATGCTGCGAAGTTGTCTCGGCTCCAGTGCCCACCGGTATCCCGATCCGACCCGCTGGGCCGAAGTCGCCGTTCCGTTCTTGTTGCAAATTTCCGCCAAGGACAACGGCGAGCCACTCAGCGTGCCGATCTAATGTCTGCTCCGGCAAGGATCGAATGACATGGCCATTCCGCCGTTGCGCGCCGACGGTTTTCTTCCGGAGGGCGTCCATCCCGCCGACGTGGAGGAAGTCCGTCAACACTTCGGCACGGCAACGCCGCGCCGCCGCGAACTCATGCAGCGAGTGGAACTTTGGGTCGAACTGGCTTGCCTGGTTGGAGCGAAGCGCCTGCTGCTCAACGGCAGCTTTGTGACGAAAAAACGCTCGCCAAATGACGTTGACGCGGTCATGCTATTGCCATCGGATTTCGGAGAACGGCTCCGCATGTTCGATTCTGTGGCGTTTGAAATCCAGGACTGCCTCTGTTACCGATACCCCGCTGAGTTATTTGCCGCCTGGGATGCAGAGGGTTTGCAAAAGTGGATCACATACTTCGCGCGGGTCCGTCGGCGTGAGAATCTCTGCAAAGGAATGGTCGAGGTGCTGCTATGATCGAGAACGAAGCCGAATACGCCGGCGCCAAGCGAGACTTGCAATACATGGAGAACTGGCTCGCCAAGATTCTCAGTGAACCGTCCCGGCGGCCCGATTTCACGCTGCTCGGCGTGCGTCGAATGATTGCGCGGCTGCATGAAGAGTTGGGGCGATTCGAAGCTCACGTCGATCGTCCACCGCATCTCCCAGTGCGAATTCGAGAATCTGCCGGCGACTCATCTGCGCAGCCGGTGCAGGAGGTGGCGCCGTGACGTTTCGATTCGGCGACAGCAAGTCGCCTTTTGGAAGTCTTGCGTTCTCCAATCTTCACGCCCGGACGCGCGAAGGGCTGACGTTGACTGATCGCCGCGGCATGTTGAAGGCGGGGCTGGCCGGCATCGCGGGACTCAGCCTGCCGGAGTTGCTAAAGGCTCAGGCGCAAGCGGCCAGTTCAGGGAATTCGCTGACGACCGGCAAGAGCGTCATCCTGCTGTGGATGGCGGGCGGGCCGAGCCAGATCGACACCTGGGATCCGAAGCCCGATCGGCCGTACATGAATCGCGGGCCGTTCGGTGTGATCAATACGAAGCTGCCCGGCACGATCATTTGCGAGCATTTGCCCAAGCAAGCGGCAATGCTCGACAAGTTCACGCTCATTCGCTCGGTCGATTGCCGGCATTCGAATCACGAGCCGAACATGGTCATGCAGACCGCCAACTTGGCGAACGAACCACGAGTCAACAAAGAGGCCGAAAAGTTTCCGGCCATCGCGTCGATCGTGGCCAAGCATCATGGAGCCAATCACCCG
>CAYSHJ010000318.1:0-2800 GCA_964430385.1 uncultured Planctomycetaceae bacterium | reverse complement strand
CGAGCCGATCAACTCTGCGACACCGCCCCCCTCGACACGTTCTGGCTCCAACGACCACAACACGCCACCGGCACCAGAAACTACAACCGACTCACTCAAGTCATCGCCTAACCAAATTCACAAAGTGCGTCGTGCGCCCGGAAACTGTCGGTTCTGTCGGTCCCATCGGTCCCGCGCGGAATCTCATTGACTGGCAGTGACTTGCGGCAATTCTGCGACCGCTACCGCCGACAAAAAAATGTCGGTCAAAACTCCTCGCATCACATCGAGCGTATCGGACGCTCGCAATCACGGTGCTCGTTTGAGGAGTTCACAAGATGCCTGAGATTTTTGCCGCCGGGCCATCGACCGGCACGTCTGACGTGGACGACGTTGCGACGCTGCTGAAGGCGTCGAGTCATCACGTCCGCCGACTCGCCGATGCGGAAGCGATGCCACGCCCGTTGCACATCGGGCGGCTCGTCCGCTAGCGACGGGCCGACGTTGACCAGTGGCTCGCCGCTGGCTGTCCAAACTGCCGCCCCGTTCCGAAAACGAGGGCGACATGATTGCGACCAGGTGTGACGAAGTCCGCGCGACCGAGCCGGCACGGTGGCTACACGACACGATGGAAGATTGTCGACACGTCGGCGGCCGAGAGTCGTCGCGATGAATTGCGCGAGTTCTTCCGGTCACATCCGACGCGACCGGCTGACGAAAAGCAAACGGGCTAATCGGCTGGCACCGACTCGCCCGCGAATCCAACCGATACCAACCCACCATCAAACGGAGTGAATGAAAATGGGCAAGCTCTCTGACATTTTGCACGGGAACGGTTGTGATTTCAACGACCGCTGGAACTCCACCGAAGCGGCGGGCGACTTCGGGCCGATGCCGCGCGGCGTTTATGTCTGCCATGCGACGATGGGTGAACTCGAATCGAGACGCTCGAATGCGACGCCGGGCTACAAAATCGAGTTCACGATTTTCGACGGCGACTTCAAGGGGCGCAAGTTGTGGCATGACTGTTGGCCGACACCCGCGGGGTTGCCACAAGCGAAACGCGACTTGCTCAAGCTCGCCATCACGTCGCCGGCACAAATGGAACTGCCGTTAAGGGACCATAAGAGCATGGATGCTCTTGATGGTCTTCCAGACAGACAGAAAGAGAACGCGACCATGCCGACCGATCCCGCGATTCTCGCCCAACTGCAAACGCTGTGGGGCGAGCCCGTCACCGAGGCGACGAACGAAGTGGACGCCGCAAGCCGGTTTGTCGCGTCCGAATTTCTGCCGCGTCCGACTAGTCGGGAACGGTTGGCGGACTCACCCGCGACGTGGGCCGCCGAAGCGGCCGAGTTGGTGGCGTGGTTTCAAAACTCCGGGGGGAGTCTGCCGGTCAATCCGTTCGACTTGTGCTCCGGCTGCCGCGTTGTCGAGCCGGCTCGGTTCTATGCCTCGCTGCGCGCCGAGATTGCCACTGGATCAACCGGGGTTCGGGCAGGACTCGGAACACTGCAAGCAGACCTGCAGCGGTTGCGGGATGTTTCACGATTGACCAACTCGCAAAATACTGTAATATGCGTTACATGACGACGCGACCCAAGAAACTGCGAACGATGACCGAAAGCCTTCAACAAGCGATTGCCGATAGCGGGCTGCCGTTCATCGAACTGGAACGCCAAACGGGTGTTTTGCGGCAATGTCTGATGAAGTTCGCCCGTGGCGAGACCACGATTCACTTGGACTCAGCCGACAAGCTGGCCGAATTCTTCGGGATGGAAATGGGGCCGGCATCCAAGCCGAAGCGAAAAGGGAAGTGAGATGGGGACCGTCTTCAAGAAACAGACAACACGACCGCTGCCGGTTGGTGCGGAACTCTTCACGAAGGGGGGAAAACGCCTCGCACGTTGGAAGGCCGGCAAGCGGACTCGCACGGCGCGGCTGACGACCGGACGGGATGCGGCCGAGCGGATCGTCACGGAGTCCCCGACGTGGCTGGCGAAGTTTCGAGACGGGCGCGGCATCATTCGCGAAGTCTCGACCGGCTGCAAAGATGAAACCGCGGCGCGGGCGGTGCTCGGCGAATTGGAGAAGCGGGCGGAAAAGGTGCGGGCGGGCATCATCTCGAATTCTGAAGATGCGATGACGGTTCACCAGCACTCGCCATTGACCGAGCACTTGGCCGAGTTCATCGCGACGATGCAAGCGGCTGGACGGGCGGAGTCTCACGTCACGGGGACCGAACGGTTGATTCAACGAGTCATCGACGAACTGAGTCTTCGCCGGCTGTCAGACATTCGAGCCGAAGCGGTCGAACGCTGGCTCGCTCAACAGGCGAAGGCACAACCGGACAAGCCTACGATGGGAGCGCGGACTCGAAATTCCTACTTGATTGCACTGCGAAGTTTCTGCAACTGGTGCGTTGAGCGGGATCGGCTGCCGTTCAATCCGTTGGCGAAACTCGACCGAGCCGACGAACGAGCTGATCGACGCCGGCAACGCCGAGCACTGACCGAAGCGGAGTTGTCCCGATTGCTGATTGTGGCTCGCCTGCGACCGCTGGCCGAGTACGGACGCGAAACGGTGGCGAAGCCAAACAGCCAAGCTGAACACGGCAAACGTGAACGTAGAGCGTCTTGGACGTACAAGCCGCTGACGTTCAACGAACTCGTCATGGCTAGCAACGAAAAACGCTCGCTGCCAACGAGTAGCAGCGAGCGTTTCGCAAGCGAGGCCGGCGGGACTCGAACCCGTAACCTCCGGATCGACAGTCCGGCGCTCTAACCAATTGAGCTACGGCCCCTTGAGATTTCCCGTG
>CAYSHJ010000317.1:0-5889 GCA_964430385.1 uncultured Planctomycetaceae bacterium | reverse complement strand
GTGTCCACCATGAAATCACGTCGCCAGGGTGGAAGGCAAGTGCATCGAACTCATTCTAGCACCCGATCCGATCCAGCAGCGCCATGATCGACTCGAACTTGTTTTCGACGACGATGGGGCGGTTGGCGGCGGGGGTTTGGGTGACTCCGGCTTTGCGGAGCATGGTGGTGTAGGCGTCGTCATCGGTGGCTGCGGCGGCGGAGAGGCGGGCGGGATCGACGGAGTGGTACGCGACGGTGGCGGTCGGGTCTTTGAGTTGGTGGCCGGTGCGGATGCAGACGACTCGGTCGCTGGGGGTGATGACGCCTTGCTCGCGGAGTAGTTTGGCTCCGGCGACGCTGGCGGCGCTGGCAGGTTCGCAGCCGAAGCCGCCGGCTCCGATTTGGGCTTTGGCTTCCAGAATCGCTTCGTCGGAGACCTCGCGCACGACGCCGTCGCAGACTTCGAGTGCTCGCAGGCATTTCAGCAGGTTGACCGGGCGGTTGATTTCGATGGCGGTTGCGAGCGTCGAGGCTCGGCGGTTGTCGGCGTCCATCTGCCTGAAGAATTCATTGGTCACGAGCTGGGCATCATCGAGGCGGCCGCCGTTCCAGCGGAGCTTGCGTTGCTCGAACAGTTGATACAGCGTGTTCGCGCCGGCGGCATTGATGACCGCCAAGCGGGGGATGCGATTGATGAGGCCCAACTCTTTGAGTTCAGTGAACGCCTTGCCGAATGCGCTTGAGTTGCCGAGGTTCCCGCCCGGCACCACGATCCAGTCGGGGACTTCCCAGTTCAGACCTTCGAGCACTCGGAACATGATCGACTTCTGGCCTTCCAGCCGGAACGGGTTGACACTGTTGCACAGGTAAATCCCGCGAGCCGCACAAACGTCGCGGACTTGCCGCAGCGCGTCGTCGAAGTCGCCCTGAATCTGCAACGTCTTGGCTCCGTAGTCGAGCGCCTGCGACAGTTTTCCGTAGGCGATCTTGCCGCTGCCGATGAAGACGATGGTTTCGAAGAGCCGCGTGGTGCTGGAGTAAATCGCCAGCGATGCGCTGGTGTTCCCCGTCGAGGCACACGCCGCGACCTTCGCTCCGACCATGTGTGCGTGCGTGGAGGCGGCGGTCATGCCGTTGTCTTTGAAGCTGCCCGACGGGTTCAGCCCCTCGTACTGCAAGAAAAGTTTTCCCGCCTGCATTCCCGCATAGCGTCCGACGCCGGCCGATGCTTGCAGAACGGTTTGCCCCTCGCCGATGGTCACGATTTGCTCGTCGCTCGCGAACGGCAGCAGCTCGCGAAACCGCCACACGCCGCTGAAGTCGAGCGGATTCCGGCGGCTCGACCACCGCGACTCAAACTGCTTGAGCGACCCCGGCACCGGCACGCGATTCCAGTCGTAAGCGATATCGAGCAAATTCCCACACTTCGAACAATCGACGAGCGTCTCGCTGACTGAGTAAGTCGTTCGGCAGGCGGGGTTCATGCAGACTTGGTGGGCGAGGTCGGAAGAAATGATTGACTCCGTCGAAGTTTTGTCACCAACCTATGCGGGGCGGGCTGTTCGCTCAATGAGCATTGCCTACAGCATTCGCAAAGGCGGCAAGGATCACGCGCCTTCCTGCTCATCGTGCGGTAGCGGCCTTCTTGCGGGGATGCCGACATTTGGTCCCAAGACTTCGCGATGACCTTGCCTTGGTGTTGGCTTTGCGTTTGGATGATTCACGACACCGCAACGCAGTCATCCAGGCTTCGTTTCCAAAGTTGCCCGCCAGCAGGCCGGAGACGCTGAATTGCTGGTCGAGCGTTGGCCATTCAATGGCAAGTCCAGGGCCGAGAATATGCACTTTGGCCAGATCGCGAGCAGACGCGCCTTGAACGTCTTGCAGTAAATCGACGGGAACCACCAGCATCGAACCTTTGTTCATGCTGAGGACGACACAGCGTGTCCTGGAGTTGTACTTCACGGCGGTGGCCAGCGGCGCGGTGCGCAACTCTTCTTCGCCCCGACGGGTCGCCTCGGCATATTGCCGCTCGAATTCCGCTTCGCTCATCTTCATAGGTGAATCCTCCGCCATTCGGCCAACAAAAACTGTTGATGGTCCTCGACGATTTCCAGTGCTCGCTGCACTTCGGATTTCGGCATCGCGCGATTCTTGCGGATACGGACTGGGTCGATCTCGATCACGGCGGTCGTACCTTGCTTCCAAACATGGACGTGTGGCGGATCGTGGTCGTCCGTGTAAATCACGAGGCTAAAACCATCCTGCTGGAGCACCGTTGGCATTGGACGATGATACTCTGGAGGTGAATCCTGAAGCAAAACTGTCTCGGAATCTCATTCATCGCACCGAAACGCTATTCCGGGTCGCAGGACGTGGATTTTGAGGTTCACCCTCAATGGTGATCGGGTGTCAGTTCACTGGTGGAAGAGTCTTTCGTCGGCCGCAATCTTTCGAGCTGATCCATCAATTCAATCTGGTGCGCCTTCAGCCGAGCCAATGCCGCTCGCGAGTGGGCCTTGGTCGTCATGTAATCCCCCACACCGAGCAGTGCGATCCAAAAGCACAAGCAGGCGATCGCTCCCCAAAACATCAGTGACAAGATGGGACCTTGTCGCCAGACGATGGCATCGCCGATGGGGATGAACAATCCGATCAGGCCCACCAAGCCCGACGTTTGCAAACGGCGACGAAAACGTGCGCGATGATGTCGCAACTCGACCGGATCGCCGGCGAATTCCTGTTTCTGCCGAGCCCACGCGGCACGGTGCGAACACATCATCAACAGCCCGAAGGCCATGACGCAGCCACCGACCGACAGTGAGATCAAATCGGGCTTCATTGGATGCCCCGCGCGGCGACAACGGCCACCAAACTCAACGGCGACCAAACCGCGAGATTTTACTACCCAACCGATATCTTGTCGCTCGGCGGCTGTGACCCTTTAACCGCCGGATTTCTCAGAATCCCGCCAGCCTGCGAGTCGCTGAATCTTGCGAATTCAGCGACTAGCCGCTCGCCCGCTTTTCAGCCAAAAACAGCTTGAGCGCTTCGACCTGCCGATACTCGCCGCGCGTGCCGCACATTTGGCCGTTCTTAAACCAGCCGGTCCAGCCGAAGCGGCACAAGTGTGCGGAGTAATAGACGTCAAACCGGTCGGCTCCTTCGGCCAGTTCGATCCAAATGGCCTCGACGCGGCGGTCCTGGCCACGAGTGCCGCAGAATTCACCTTGATCAATCCAAGGCGTGTCTCCCTTGACCGCCAAATGCGCCTTGTAGCGCAGCAAGGCCCCATCCACCGGCGGATTCAAGCGAACGGAAAATCCTTCAATCCGCTTGCCGCTGCCGACGCTGCCGCACTCGGTGAGTTGGCTTTTCCAATCGGTGTCGCCGCGATCTTGGAGATGCACCATGACTTCGGCCTGAACGAGCCGACTTGGTTCCGGGAGTGACGAGGATGATTCGCCGGCCAAGTCGCCGCGCATAAAGCCCTGCAAGTGAGCTTCGGTCTTCTCACGCAGCATTGACAGTCGCAATGCCCGCATCGCTGGGTCGCCGCTGGAGGACGCGGCCGCCATTTCGCCGAACGCTCGAATCAGTCGCACGATCTGCGGACCAAGCGGCGTCCCACTGCCGCCGATTGACGCGAAATACTCCTGGCACCAACGAGCCACCGTCTCGAACGAGGCCGCCTGTGACGTCGCGTCTTCCGCTCCTCGATTCATTTCGACACTCGCGTTCACAAACGGACAACTCGTGGCACAGGCGGCACAACGACACACTGGCGGTCGCAGGGGCGTGCGGATTATGAATCGACGCCCCATTTGAGTACAGCCCTCGGACAGTGCCGAGAATCAGGAGCAACGCATGACTTGGAGACCAGCTCGCGCGATCGTCATCCTGGCGGCGAGCTTCACGCTCGCGACGGCACCGAACCAACGCACGTTCGCCGACGGGCCAATCGCCGATCCCGTTTACGAGCACGCCGCCGTCGCGGCCGATCATCCGCTGGCCAGCGGAGTTGGCATCGAAATCCTTCGACAAGGTGGCAACGTCGTCGACGCGGCCGCGGCCGTCGGTTTCGCGTTGTCGGTGCTGCGTCCGGCCAGTTCGGGAATCGGCGGCGGCGGGTTCATGCTGATTTGGGAGGCGAAGGCTCGGCAGGCAATCGTGCTCGACTACCGCGAGCGTGCTCCGGTCAAAGCGACCGCCGGCATGTTTTCCGTGGGGCAGGTTTCCGACCTGCCCGGACAGGATCCAGCAACGTCCCGACGGAATCAGACGGAAGACGCGGACGGGCAGGTTGAAAACCTGCCCCACGAAAGCGTTCGCGGGCCACTGGCCGCGGCGGTGCCAGGACACGTTGCCGGCTTGTGTCAGGCTGTCGAAAAATACGGACGACTGAAGGTTGCCGATGTGATCGCTCCGGCGATTCGGCTGGCTCGCGACGGAGTTCCCGCCGACTTGCACCACATCGCCACCCTGCGATCGGCGCAACGAACGTGGAGCAAATGGCCGGCGGACTTTCGTACTCGGTTCCAAGCTTTTCACGATTCGTATCTGTATTCGGGCCAGTCGCTCAAAGTCGGTGACGTCGTCCGTTCGCCACAGCTTCCGGTGCTTGAGCGAATCGCGGCCCAAGGAGCCGCCGCCTTCTATTCCGGCCCCGTGGCTGAGGCGTTGATCAAATTCAGCCAAGCTAACGGCGGACTGTATTCACAGGAAGATTTTCGCGACGTGCAGCCAGTCGTGCGCGAGCCGTTGCGTCTGAGCTATCACGGCCACGAGATCGTCACCATGCCGCCGCCGTCGAGCGGCGGAATCGCCATGCTCACAACGCTGCAAATCCTTGAAGAGCTGGACGCTCACGATCAAAGACAATCGCGTGATCCAATCGATCCCGAAAGCCCCGACTTTGCACATCGACTGACTGAAGCGTTCAAGCACGCCTTTGCCGATCGTGCGGAGTTTCTGGGTGACGCCGACTTTGTTGACGTTCCGGTGTCGCGCTTGATCGGCCGTGAACATGCTCGCGAGTTGGCCTCACGCATCGACCTGTCGCACACAAAGCCGACGGAGACCTACGGCCGCTTCGAGCCGGTCAACGATTCGGGCACCACGCACTTTTCGGTCATCGACGCCGAAGGTAACGCGGTCGCTTGCACCGAAACGGTGAATACCGAGTACGGCAGTTGGATCGTCGAGCCGACGTTCGGCATCTTGCTCAACAACGAGATGGACGACTTCGCCGCCGTCCCCGGCCAGCCGAACGCGTTCGGCCTGATTCAAAGCTCGGCCAACGCAATCGCGCCGCGCAAGAAGCCGCTCTCCAGCATGACACCGACGATCGTCGTCAAAGACGGCAAAGCGGTCTTCGCTCTCGGTGCGTCGGGCGGCCCGCGAATGATCACGGCCACGACGCAAGTGCTGCTCAACTTGATTCGCCGCGGGCAAACACCAGCCGCTGCCGTGCAAGAACCGCGACTGCATCACCAATGGCTGCCCGATGTGCTCGACCTGGAACCATCGCTGCATGCGAGGCTGCTCAACCCGCTTGAAAGGCTGGGCCATGCGATCAAGAAACGCGACGGCAACGCCGTCACTCAAGCAGTCGCACGAACTCCCGACGGCCTGCGTGCGGCGAGCGACTCCCGCAAAGGCGGCCGCGCGGCGGGATATTGAACCGAGCGTGATGGCTACGTAGCCGTCACGCTCCGCGTGACGAGCCGTTCCGGAGAAATCCACACGAATGGCGGAGAGCCGCAATTACGAACCTGACGTCCCCGGACTGACGTCCGAACCTTCCCGAGACTCATTACTCTAACGCGGCCTTCGGCCGCAACGTAGCGGCGTCGCTCCGCGACGCCGATTCAATCCGAGTCGCGGAGCGACTCGGCTACGTATTGCG
>CAYSHJ010000316.1:0-9471 GCA_964430385.1 uncultured Planctomycetaceae bacterium | reverse complement strand
CGACTCGACTGGAAACGGCACGAGGATTTTTCCATTCCACTTTTCGGGTTTCACGGAGTCAAACCGGGGGCTAGCGCCCTCCGGCTGATTGGCACTCGCGACGATGGCGTAATCCCACAGCCCATTCAGATTGACCCACTTCTCCCGCACCATCTGCGGCCGAGGATACTCCGGATGCACCTTCTCCGACGAAACATCCTTCGCCCACCGAGTCATCAGCGGAGCCTTCTTCGGCTGCCAGTCGTCGGCACGCAACGAAATCGTCAGACACCCGAACGCGACCACACATGCCAGAGATTTTGAGAGCATGATGATTTCCAAAGAGATCCAAATCTCCACCGCTACTCGCCCAGCCCTGTGAGAAACTGAGCCACCAAGTCTTCGCGAAACCAATTCCCCTGACTCGACATCGCCGTGACCAACGGCCGCACGGCGGAAATGATCCCGTGCCGCTTTGCCGAACCTAATAGCCCCAATGATCCGGTGACTTGCAGCTTCAACGCCTTCGCGCAGCGCCGGCCCTGCACTTCGTCGATGCACACCACGTCGATGGACTCCTCCAAGGCCAACTGGATGACCGATGCCTCGCCGCGATCCAAGCTGATGGTCGCCAACGGCGGCAATGGTTGCCGCAATGGCAAAACTTCCAACCACTCCGGCCAGTTGCCTGCGGCCGAGTGTTCTGAGTCCCTGCCGCGGAGGAATTCCTCACGCACGATTTCCGTCGTGACGATTCGGAGCGGCAATTGACGAAGCAACTCCAGCGCACCGATTTGCGAGAACGCAATCAACGGCCCGGTGTTGATGACAAGCGCATTACTCATGGGCGAATCGAAGCTCGTCGTCCAAGTCGTCGGTCGTCAGATTGCTGGCCGGAACGCCCAAACGCGGAAGCGCCAAGAGAAAGGCTGCTCGTTCCATGCCGCAGAATTTCGCCGCGTGTCCCGACGAGACTTTGCCAAGTTCATACAGCTTCGTTGCTAGCAAGAACCTAGCCTCGTTTGCGAAGTCGCGCGGGCTTAACCCCAACGTCGCCAACAAGTCATCTTCATACTCGATGGTCAGTTGCTGCGACATCATCGCCTCTTCGAAAGTTCGCACAGATCGGTCTGTGTGGCCGAGGAAAGTCTAACGCTCCACCTGGTGGTCCGTCACTCCTCTTCGGAAACGATGGTCTTCGGATCACGAGGCACTAATCGCATCTGCAATGGGTCCACCAAAAAGTCGAGGTCTTCCAGCACGATGGCCCCGATCAATGCGGTTCGGCGACGAGGCTCAACCGAGGCCGTAAACGTGCCGCGGCGCCCCAGCAGTTCCACTTGCACGTCTTCGACAGTCGGGCGCACGGCTCGACGATTGTCTGCGTACCGCACGCGAATTGTCCCCGTCGGCTCCAGCCCAAGCAATTTCACCGCACGTTGCGGCAGCACCAACCGTGTCGCGACGCAATCGACCACACCTTGAAGTTTGACGCGCCGAATCTTCTCCGGTGGAAGATAGCCGCGTTCCGCCAAATGCACATCGACCCGGTTGACAACTTCAAACTCAACGGAGAATCGGCCCATCGGTTTTGTTCCCGGCTTCGTGGCAGTGTGCGTCATGGCAAATCTCCTTGGTGAGCCACAGCCATTGTATTGGCCAGAGTACAGGGAGCGAGTCCAACCGTGCAGCGACGATCGCGTCATCCCACTGTCCGTTCCGATAGATCGACGTCTCGGACGTGGTTTGCCTGTCTTCCCGTCTTGGTCAGGGCAATCGCTTCCTCAGCCATCTCGGACATCGACAAGTCCCTTGAGCTAGAGTTCCAGGCTCCGCCAGAGATACCACGACGCGACGGTCGAATAGGGACGCCACGGAGCGGCGAGTTCCTCAGCTTGAGTTCGCTTGGGTAAGTCCGGCAAATCGTACAGTCGTTGCAAGGCGGAGCGCAGGCCAAAATCGTCCGGGGCGAAGACGTCGATACGGCCGAGGCAGAAGATCAGAAACATCTGCACGGTCCAGCGGCCGATGCCTTTGACCGGCAACAACTCGGCGATGACTTCTTCGTTGGTCATGCGATGAACACGATGCAGCCGCACCGAGCCGTCGGCCACCTTCTGCGCGAGGTCATGCAAGTACGATGCCTTTTGCCGCGACAGACCGACCGCGCGCAGGTCTTCGAGCGAAAGCCGCGCGAGACTGTCGGGAGTGATTCGGCTCGGCGCGACCCGCTGTTGCAACTTCTTCAACATCGAGCGAGCGACCGCCGTCGAAATCTGCTGAGCCAGGATCGACCGCACGAGCGACTCAAACCGCCCGCGCCGCGGCTTCAAACGGAATGATCCGACGCGACGCATGACGTCGGCCAAAACGGGGTCGTTCTGGCGGAGATGCCTGACGGCGGCAGCGATCGTTTCCGGCGTGAAGCTCATGCAGGGAAGACTCCGACGACGGGAGTGTGGGCCGCCAATTCGGTGATCATGTCGCGTGTCGCCGTTTCGATCGCTTGCTCCCATCGATCGGCGTCGAACCGGCTGCGATACGGTTCGCGGGTGTAAGCGAAGTTGATCGCGCGCGAGCTGTTGATGAGCGCTCCGAAGCCGTCGGCTCGAAACCCGGCCGCGACATCTGCGGCTGAGCCGCCTTGAGCACCGTAGCCTGGGACGAGCAGTGGCACATGCGGCATGACCGCGCGAAGTTCGGCGAGTTCTTGCGGATAGGTCGCTCCGACAACAGCACCCACGCAGCCGAAGTCGTCTTCCGGAATGCTCGAATGACACAGCGTTGCCAGCGACAGCTCTTCGACCATCTTCGCGACATGCCGATACAGCGGCGTGCCGTCGGTCACTCGATCCTGCAAGGTGCCGGCTCCGGGGTTACTGGTGCGGACCAGCACGTATAAGCCAGCTCCCCGTTCGGCAGCGACGTTGACGAACGGCTCCAGCGTGTCTTTGCCGAGGTACGGATTGATTGTCAGTGCATCGGCGGCCCAGGCGGCGGCATCCGGATCGGCACCGGCAAGGTATCCGCGCGCATACGCTTCGGCCGTCGAGCCGATGTCGCCGCGCTTCGCATCGCAGATCACAACCAAGCCCGCCCGGCGCGCGTGCCGCATGACATTCGCCAACGCGACGCAGCCGTCAGGACCGAGTTCCTCAAAGAACGCCGCTTGCGGTTTCACAGCCGGGACGAGTGGCGCAACAACGTCGATGATCCGGCCACAGAATTCTTCAAACGCCGTCGCCGCGATCGCTCGATCGGTCGTTGCTCGCTTGCGTGCCATGGCGACGACGGCGGGCGGAAGCTGATCGAACCGAGGGTCCAGGCCAACGACCGCGGATGTCTGCGTGCGACGAATCGCGGCGTGCAGGCGTTCAATGTAGTGCATCATGGTCGCGAGATTGTGTCGGCGACGGCTCGCACGGACAAGCGGGGTTGGATGGACTGTCAGCAGTTAGTTGTTTGTGGTCAGTGGAACTCAACCGCGCGTCGATCCATTCGGCGTCGACGAATTGCTTGAGCAGCCAGCGGAGGGTGTGATCGACTTTTGGATCGGCTGACGGATCGTCGGCGGGAGTATTGTCAGAGGCAATCGGCTGAAGTCCGTCCGCCGTCAGTCGCCACGGCCACTGTTCTCGCTGAGCAACCTCGTTAATTCGGGGCATGAGTCGGAAAGACCAAACAAGCCCGAAGTGGTTCTGGAAATCGAGCCACACTCGGTCCCAGCCGGTCGCCGTTGACTTGCGTCTTACGGCAATTTCCACCGAGCACCAAAACAATAAATGGAAAACGACGACGCACGCGCGAGCAGCTTGTCGCTCCAGATCGCTTGCTCCACATGCAAGACTCAACGTCCAAACAATCCATCCGCAACTCATGGCCCACCAAACCGCTGCCCAGGTAAACCGCGTTCCCAAGAAATTACCGGCACCCATCATCAGGACCAAGCCATAGAGTCCCAGGGACGGTCCTTCAAGTTCCAGTCTGCGCCAAGTCCCGTCGCGAGGCCACTCGGCCACGGCGATCCATTCCAGGACTGCGATCAGCGGGAGCAGTATGAACAGACTCCAGTCCAGCAATCGGCCGCGGCGGGCTCCCAGCACAGCCACCAATGGGCACAGTGAGGTGACGGCCACGAG
Source organism: uncultured Planctomycetaceae bacterium (assembly GCA_964430385.1). GTDB lineage: Bacteria > Planctomycetota > Planctomycetia > Planctomycetales > Planctomycetaceae > CAYSHJ01. The sequence continues at coordinate 5,353 of CAYSHJ010000316.1, read as the reverse complement.
ATACCAGATTTGATCCGCGACTCCTGGCGAAAAGGCCTGCCTCACAAACATGCCGGCCCATGCGACCGTCAAAATCATTTGCGATGCGACCGCCCACCACGCGGCGGCGACCAGCGACGTGTGGCGAACTGTGCGGATCAATCGGAAGACGCCTCGTCCACCGAGTCCGACGGCCAGCGATACAGCTATTGCAACAAGCACATCGCGCATGTTCGTCATCATCTCCGGGTGTGCGGGTCGGCAGATTCGCCACGCCCGACATAATCTTCGGTCGTTCCCGTGAACCCAAGTCAAACGGCCAGATGTCTTACGAGAATCAGCGATGTTTGCCGATTTCAGAAGTAGTGACCACTGAGTCCCAGTGAGCCCACAACTTCAGTGCTTCCGCGGGTGAGTGGCCCGATTGCGACGCCGAAGTGACTCACGACTGTAAGACACGTTTTGAGGAGAAGCCGGAAATGAAGTGGATTACCTGTGTTGCCTTGTTACTGGGCGTCGCTGGCACGGCGAACGCTGGATTGTTCGACAACTGTTGCGGTGCGGCACCGACGTGTGCGGCTCCGTGCGCGAGAAGTTGCGCTCCGACGTGCGCCGCTCCCGCGGCCTGCGCTCCGAGCTGCGCTGCTCCCAGCCACTGTGCCCCAGCGGCGGCTCCGACGTGCGCCGCTCCCATGGCCTGTGCTCCAACCTGTGCCGCTCCGGCGGTTAACGGCTGCGGCAACGCCAACAGTTGCTGCAACAGCGGCTGCTGCAAGAAGAGCTGCTGGAAAATGCCGAAGTACAAGTGCCCGAAGCTGTGCATGCCGAAGATCAAGTGCTGCAAGAGCAGCTGCTGCAAGAGCAGCTGCGGCAATCGCTGCGGCAATGGCTGCGGCAATGGCTGCGCTCCGACCTGTGCCGCACCAGCGCCCACCTGCGCTGCTCCGGCTGCTTGCGCTCCGACCTGTGCCGCTCCTGGCCACTAATCCTGATGTCCCCCAAGTGGGATGATTGATCCTCGCGGATTCGCGAATCTTCAACATCCCACTAAGTTTCTTGGGCTCCGCAAACGTGAGACGCCATCCGAGAGAGCGTGCCCTCTCTCGGATGGTTCTCTCGCGGAGACCGACAATTCGATTTCAGAAATTCCTTGGACCGAACGTCCGAGCCAAAACACCCGGGAACTTCTTCCTGGTTGAGACCAGAGATCCACTTGCCCTTCTCTCACGAGCTCCGAGTCGATCTCTGATGTACACAAGGCCGTTTGCGAGCGATCGCAAGCGGCCTTTTTTCTTGGACAGTTGTGAGTTGGCAGTGGCGCCCAGTGAATGTCAACAACAGACCACGGACCCGCTTCAACGGACGAAGAGTTAAATCACGGCGCCCCCGGATCGCCGACCTCGCGCAGCAGTTGCGCCAGACGCATCTCCAGGTCGATGAGTTGTTGCCAGACTAAGCCGTCGACCACTCGCTTCGGGTCGCGCTCACTGGTTTCGCAGCCGGACTGCAAGACCGACAATATCCGTTGATGGATGTACACAATCAAGTCGGCCAACTGCGCTTGTTGAGCCAATCGGAACGTGTCCGGCAACGGCGGCGGCTCGGCCCCCAGCCGCTGATACGCTCGCTCCAACAAGTCATTCCAGTCCGATGGTGACTCCGCGCCCGCATCGACAGTCCCGCCCGGAGCCGGCCCCTTCTCGTCGGACGACGCGGCGGAAGAACTGGCCACCGCCTCTTGCAAACGGCTGAGCGTCGACGGATCGGAGCCGAGGAACCTTTCCGCGATCCTTTCCGGGCTGCCATAAACCAGCAGGCAGCGGCCGATCGAGATCAGATCCCCGATTTGCAAGACGCGCAATTGCGACGGCACGCCATTCACGCGAGTGCCATTCGTGCTTTCCAGGTCAGTCAGGATGACCTGACCGGCATCTTCTTGAATCTTCAGATGAAAGCGGCTGACACGCTCGTCGTTGAGTTGAATGCCGTTGTCTTCCTCGCGGCCGATCGTCAGCGGTGTCGGCAGATCCGCAAAGATCCGGCCGCGCTCCATGCCTTCCAGCACTTGAAAAGTCACCTCAGCCATTGTTGCCAAACCCTCCACGATCAATTCGCCAGCGACTTCGGCCAGCCGAGCGGCAAGTTGTGATACGTCTCGACCAACGCGGTTTCCAACGTCTGAAACAGGTCCAGCTTGCGAACCGGCTTGCTCAGCACCGAGTACGCATCCGCCTGCGTCGCTTCGCGTACGAGATCTTCCGTCGCGTCAGCCGTGATCAGGATGCACGGTTTGGTCTCGTCGATCGACTTCACAATCTGAATCGTCTGCAACCCGGTCAGCCGATCCATGTGCATGTCCAGCAGCAGCAGATCGACACGCTCGTCCGCGACGATCTCGATCGCCTGTTCACCCGACGACGCTTCGAGCAATGTGAAGAACGGCTCCAGCAGCGAACGCAGCACTTCGCGAAATTGCGCGTCGTCATCGGCGATCAACAACTGAAACGGTTGGGGTCGAGCGGCAACCACATCGTGTCTCGCGCTAAGACAGGAAATCTTGCGAATCAAAGCCTTGCAAATAGCATCGTTAGCAGAGACGCCCGGTTGATGTCAACGCGATGTTCACAACCCGCCTTGCTTGCGAACGAAAGACGACGGCTTTTCAATGCGGCGAGTGTGACCAAGGCATTCGTCGGGAACGACAATTTGAGTGTGTGGCGGGAGGTCGCTCATGGAGCGTGGCATCAGTGCGCTGGGATTATTGGTGATGATCGGGCTGGCGTGGGCGATGGGCTCTCATCGCGGCCGTGTCTCTTGGCGAGTCGTGGTGATCGGTTGCGCATTGCAGTTCGCCTTCGCGTGGTTAACGCTGAAAACGGCCACGGGGTTAGCGTTCTTTGCGGCGCTGGGAAATGGAGTCGAAAAACTGTTGTCGTTCGTTGATCAAGGGGCTGCCTTTGTGTTCGGGCCGAAGTTCCAGGAGTTCTACTTCGCCTTCAAAGTCTTGCCGACGATCATTTTCTTTTCGGCTTTTATGTCGGTGCTGTATTACCTGGGAGTGATGCAGTGCGTGGTGCGGGGCATGGCTTGGGGGATGCAACGCACGATGGGAACGTCGGGAGCCGAGAGCCTCTCGACCGCCGCGAACATTTTCGTCGGGCAGACGGAGGCTCCGCTGGTGATCCGACCGTACGTGTCGAAGCTCACCGATTCGGAGTTGATGACCGTGATGATTGGCGGTTTTGCGACCATTGCCGGTGGAGTGTTGGCGGCATACATCGGGATGAAGATCGACGCCAGCCATTTACTCACAGCGTCGATCATCGCCGCGCCGGCAACGCTGGTGATTGCCAAGATCATGCAACCGGAAGTCGATCACCCCGAAACCCTGGGCAAGATCGCTCACGAACTCCCCACCACCGCCACTAACGTCATCGACGCTGCCGCCGAAGGGGCCACCGATGGTCTGAAATTAGCCTTGAATGTTGCCGCCATGTTAATCGCGTTCTTGGGGCTGATCGCGCTGTTCGATTCGTTGATCGGCTGGGTCGGAAGTTGGTTTGGCCTGAATTGGAGCCTATCGGTCCTTCTCGGCTATCTATTTTGGCCACTGGCTTGGGTCATCGGCATCGAGTCCAAGGACTGTCTACACGCCGGGGAATTGCTGGGCCTGCGCATGGTCACCAACGAGTTCGTGGCGTATCAGCGACTGTCCTCGTGGAACAGCAACCCGGCGGACGGCATTGAACTGGCGGAACGGACGCGCGTGCTGTTGACGTACGCTTTGTGCGGCTTCGCGAACTTCGGCTCGATCGGGATTCAGATCGGCGGAATCGGAGCGTTGGCCCCGGAACGGCGCGGCGATCTCGCGCGCCTTGGATTGCGCGCGATGCTGGGGGGCACGATCGCCTGCCTGATGACGGCCTGCGTCGCGGGAGTGCTGTTGTAAGGAAAGACATTTTTCGATTGCCAATTCTGCACGCGTCGGAAAAGTAGGTAGAGAATTTGCCGTGAACTCATGCGAAGCGAAAACGTGATTCCCTCCATTCGTCGTCTCCCTAAATTCGTTGGGACTGAGCCAGTGCGAGAATCGAACAGTCCCAACGAATTTAGGGAGACGACGAATGGGAAAACGCAAAAACCGACGCAGCGTTTCATCGACGGCAACGTTGCTACCTACTTTTCTGACGCACGCACTTGCCAATTTCCGATTGCCGATTTCCAATTCGCAATCGGCGATGGAAAATCGAAAACCTTAAGGAGACGCATCATGCAGAAGTGGGCGATTGGAGTATTTGCCTCGGTGGATGCCGGGTTGGGAGTGCATCTGGACGTCGCCAAAGAATTGGGCATTCCGACCGTGCAGGTTCACGCGCCGCACCAGACTACGCGCACCGAAGCCGCGGCTCGGGAATTTCTGCAACGCTGCGAGCAGGCCGGAATCACGATCACTTGTGTCTTTAGCGGCTTCGAGGGCGAGAGCTACGCGGACATCGCCACAACCGCTCGCACCGTGGGCCTGGTGCCGGAGGCGACTCGCGCGGCGCGCGTTCAAGAGGCCAAAGAGATTTCCGACTTCGCTAAACGCCTGGGCTGTGGTGCAGTCGGAATGCATATCGGCTTCGTGCCGTCCGATCGACAGAGCGAGAGCTATCGCTCGTTGATCGACGTCACTCGCAATCTGCTGGATCACGTCAAAGCCAACGGCCAGAACCTGCATTTGGAAACCGGCCAGGAGACCGCCGAGCACTTGCTCGAATTCATCCATGACGTCGGTCGCGACAACCTATTCATCAACTTTGACCCGGCCAACATGATCCTGTACGGCACGGGCGATCCGATCGACGCGCTCAAAAAGGTCGGGCATTTGGTCCGCAGCATCCACTGCAAGGACGCCAAGTGGGCCGCGCCCGATCAGCGCGGCAAGGGTTGGGGAACCGAGGTCGCGTTGGGTGAGGGAGACGTCGGCATGGAGGCCTATTTGCGTACGCTGAAGTCGCTCGGATACACCGGCCCGCTGACGATTGAACGCGAGATCGCTCACGACAGAGTTCGACAAAAGGCCGATATCGGCATCGCGGTCCGACTGCTCGAATCGTTACGGCAGAAGATCGGCGTGTGATCGCACCCGATGAGCTTTCCTTCCGAACAATCTGAATTCGCGACGACGCAGTGGAGTGTCGTGTTGCGAGCGGCTCAACCAGATGACTCGGCGGCGCGGTCGGCGTTGGAACTGCTTTGCCGGCGGTATTGGTTTCCGTTGTATGCCTTCGCGCGGCGGCGAGTCTCGGACCTGCACGAAGCCCAAGACCTGACGCAAGAATTCTTCCTGCGGCTATTGGAAAAGAACTCGCTGGCCACCGCGTCGCCGGAG
>CAYSHJ010000315.1:0-7246 GCA_964430385.1 uncultured Planctomycetaceae bacterium | reverse complement strand
GATCGAGCACACCAGCGACGAGCATCGTGCCTGGATGCGGACTCTGCCGTCGCAGTTGCGGCTTAAGATCGACGGGTTGCGTTTGTTGCTTTGTCACGGCAGCCCGCGGCGCACGAATGAGTTCCTGTGGGAATCGACGACCAGCACACAGTTCCTCGCGAAGTTGTGCGACGACTTCGAGTCGGATGTGATCTTGGGAACTCACACGGGGTTTCATTGGGCACGCTCGGGTACCAAAGGGTCGGGAGTCTTTTTCAGGCCGTCACCACGTTACTCGGATTCGTCGGCAAACGCCGGCGGCCTGAAAAAGACTCCCGACCCCTTCGCGTTCATCAACGTCGGCGTACTCGGCCGGCCGGAAAACGACGGGACGACGAACGTCTGGTACACGCTGTTGCGAACGGGTCGCGATGTTGGGACCGGGCGGTCTCCCCTGCTCTGTGAGTGTAGCCCGCTCTCGCCGAGAGCGGATTCGCTGCCAACCGACGACGAAAGCCGCAACAGCTCTCGGCGAGAGCCGGCTACACTGGAAGTGGAGTTCGTGCCGCTGGCCTACGACCACGACCAACTCGCTCGCGAGATGCGCGACGAACGCTTGCCGGATGAGTTCATTGAAACGATCCTCACCGGCTGGTGGACGACGTGTCTGGAAGTGCTGCCGTCCAAAGAACGCCGGCGAGGACGGTGGTGACCTTGGAGTGCGACGACCGGAGTCGTCGCTTTTCAGGACGTCTCGTGTGGAAAAAACAACGTCGAATTGGAAACCAACCGTTTGAAAAAAGCAGTGACGCCGGTCACCGCAGTCCAAAGGTCAAACATGCGAGCCGTCGTGCAACGAGTCTCACGTGCATCAGTCACTGTGGCTGGCGAGGTCACTGGCCGGATCGGCAAAGGGGCGTTGGTGCTGCTCGGTGTCGAGGAGGAGGATGGTCAGGCCGATGTTGTCTACATGGCTCAAAAGATCGCCGGACTGCGGATCTTTGAGGACGAGTCCGGCAAGATGAATCTCGCACTGCCTGAGGTTGGCGGCGCGATGTTGGTCGTGAGCCAATTCACTCTGTTGGGAGATTGCCGCCAAGGTCGTCGGCCGGGCTTCGTGAAGGCGGCTCGGCCGGAAGTCGCCGACGAGTTGTATCGGGCGTTTGTCGCCGAGGTTCGCGGCCAAGGGATCGACGTCCAGACCGGCCGGTTTCAACAGCACATGGATGTCGAGCTGGTCAACGAAGGTCCGGTGACGCTACTGGTCGACAGCCGGAAACAGTTTTGACGGGACAGCATCGCTGGCAGAGAAGTGTGGCGGCTGGCTCGCTGTGGCGTCTCTGCTGGTCCCTAATAAACCGCGTTTTCCCCGAGGAATCTCGTACTCGAAATTCAACATAACAGACATTATCGGACGTTGCTGGTATGTCGGATTCAGGGCCGATTCTCAATCATTTGGATGGTTCAGCCACCGAGGCGGCTTCCTCGAAGACGCCTATGCGTCGGAATTTTTGGTAGCGGCGTTGAGCGATTTGGTTGCGCGGGATCGAAGTGAGTTGGCGAAGTGCGCGAACGAGAGACATCTTCAGAATCATGGCCATGCGACGGTGATCGCGGTGAGCACCGCCGAGCGGTTCGGGGATGATCTCGTCGATGACACCGAAGCCCAGCAAGTCTTTGGACGTGAACCGCAATGCACGGGCCGCGGCCTCTTTGTGCTTGGCGTGCTTCCAAAGGATGCCGGCGCAGCCCTCCGGGCTGATGACCGAGTAGTACGCGAACTGCAACACGGCGACGTGATCGCCGATGCCGATGCCCAGCGCTCCGCCGGAGCCACCCTCGCCGATCACAACGCAGACGATCGGAGTATTGAGGCGGGACATCTCACGAAGGTTCAGGGCGATGGCGTACGACTGACCGCGCTCTTCGGCGCCGACGCCAGGATAGGCTCCGCCGGTGTCGATGAACGTCACGATCGGGATGCCGAATTTGGCCGCGAGTTGCATTTTCGACAGAGCCTTGCGATACCCCTCCGGATGCGCCATGCCGTAGTTGTGCTCGGTCCGTTCCTTAAGATTCCGACCTTTCTGTTGGCCGATGAACATCACTTTTAGGTCATCCAGTTTGGCGAAGCCGGTGAGGATCGCTCGGTCGTCCCGAAAGGCTCGGTCGCCGTGCAACTCGATGAACTCGTCGAAGATCAATTCCAAGTAGTCCAGTGTCTGTGGCCGATTCGGGTGACGAGCCAATTGGACGATTTCCCACGGGTCCAGGTTTTCGAACACTTCTCGCTGCCTGCGAGCGATCTCCAACCGCAAGCTGCGAATCGCTTCTTTGGTCGTCGGCGTTGGGTGCAGTTCAGCCTCCAACTTGGCGAGCTGAACTTCAAGGTCATGAATTGGTCGCTCGAACGGCAGCAGGAACTGCGACGGGTTGCCGGCGCGAGCGGCTTGGATCGACAAGAGCACTTCATCGGACGTTAGATCAAGGTCATCTTGGTTGTCGTCTGGATTGGACGTCGCGGCGACGGACATGTTGTTTCTCACTAAACGATACACCGGCCGCACCGACGCTGCGTCAGCGGAGGTTTGACTACATGACTTCAGGCAATTCATCCATCGTCGGCAAGTCATCGACTCCCTGAGGCACCGGCGGCGGTGCTGGACGTTGCAATCCGCGACGCGGAACGTGACCCGCGGAACGGGCGGTCGTCGGTGCGGGAGCCGGAGTGGGTGCGGGAGCCGGAGTGGGTGCGGTGGGTGCCGGCGCGAGTGCCGGCGTTGGCGCGGTGCCTTTGGCCGGCGCAACGAGCGGTCTCGGTTGAATGATTTGCGGCAGAACTCCCTGCGGTATGCCAGGCATCACGGCTGGGTTGGGTATCGTCGTGGCCGGGTTCATTGGCGGCATTCCCGGCATCGGGAAGCCTGCTCCGGGTGGATACCCAGGCATGGCTGCGGGCGGCGCACCAAAGTAGCCGGGCATCGGCGCGAAGGGCATGGGCATTTGTGGCATCGGCATGAACTGAGGTTGTTGTGGGTACGGCATACCCATTGGCTGCGGCATTGGGATCATGGGCGGTCGAGGCGGCATCGGTGGAGCGGCGGCCGGTGGCTTTGCGGATGATGACTTCGCGGGAACGGCCGGCGGCGGTGCCGCACTCTTGGATTTCGGTGTTGGACTCGCGGCGGCGACAAACTGTTTGGCCATTTCCGGATTCTGTTTGATCAGCTCGGAGCGACTCGCATCCGTGCGACTGTCCAGCCGTTTGCCGAGGCTCTGGTGCATCTCACTCGCTTTGGCGTCCCTGACCTTCTCTTCCATCAGTTTTTCGGGGTCTTCCTTGAAGAGTTGGATGTTGCGGAATTCGGAGTAAACCTCCTGCATACTTTTATGCCGGTCCTTGGGTTTCTTCGCCAGCATTCTCAGTACGAGCCGATCCATTTCCGGTGTGACGTTTTTGTGGTAGTCCGAAGGTGGCGGCGGCTGCACACTGAGATGTTTCATCATCAGGTCTCTGGGTGTGCTGCCTTTGAAGGGAATGGTACCGGTCAGGCACTCGTACAACGTAATGCCGAAGCTGTAGATATCCGTCTGCGCGGTGAGCGTCTCTTTTCGCAGAGTCTCAGGAGCGATGTAGGTCAACGTGCCACCGATGTTCTTGCCACCGCCTCCCAGCAGCTTGCCGATACCGCTCTTGATTCTCTGCGACAGTGAGAAGTCGATGATTTTCACTTCCGACGAACGGTTCAATAGAATGTTGTCCGGCTTGACGTCCAGGTGAGCCCAGCCTTTGTCGTGCATGTGTTGCAACGCGAGACAAGTGCATTCGACCAGCTTCCGCAGTCGGGTATGCACGCCAACCAAATCATTCGCGAGGAACGTTTTGAGGTTCGGCGAACGGAATAGTTCCAGAATCAAATAGCTGTTCGTTTTGCGATGGACCGTCGCGACCCACTTGATGAGGTTGGGATGGTCCAGCGCTTGAGCGACCTTGCCTTCGTACTTGAGGGTCGCCACGAGTTCGGGATCCGTCATCGCCTCCGGCAACAACAGCTTCATCGCGAAACGGTTGTTGGTGTTCTCCTCTTGAACTTCCCAGACCTGCGCGTGTTTTCCACTGGCGATCAAGTTCAACCGCACATAGTGGTCGATCTTGTTCTCGTCGGCAGCGGAAGTTTTTTTGTCCTTGTCGGTCACGATTGGCTCCTTGAGTCAGGCGTCGCGCCGGAAAGTGGCATTAGAACCCCGAGGTGGCCTTTTTCTTCTCGGAGGTCTTGGGTTTGTCAGCCGATTTCACTCCGGTCGTTGCGGTATCGCTGGTCGCGGCGGCCGCTTTGGCGACGGCGACGGCTCCGGGGTTGGGACGAATCTGAGTGCCGTCGGCCAGTTCGCGAGACGTGCTCAAGATCAGCGAATCTCCTTCGACGAACGAACCGCTGACGAAGATCCGTTCGGCTCCCACCTGCCCCAGTAAGTTGACCTCGACATCGCACACGATGCCTTGCCGCACGACTTGGACTTTACGACGTCCTGTCTCGTCGGTTCCCACGGCGCTCGTCGCCACTTCGGCGACTGGATAACGCGGCACGAGCGGCGCGAAGACCGCTTGGCCGACGTGCCACTTCTGCATTTCGTTATCGAGCACCAGTGTGGTCGTCGCCAGCGACGTCGCTAGATCGCGAACTTTTTCAAACTTCGCCTCGGCCGTCGACAGCTTGTCGACAGCAACGTCGAGCGTTTGGTTCTCCACACGCAGCTTGATCGAGTCCCCGGCTTTCGTCGCCTCACGATCGACGGGAATGTCGACCTTCAACTGAGCAACGTCTCCCAAAGTCAGCAGCGATTCGCCCGCCTTGACGAATTGTCCCGGCTGAACGTGGACTTTGATCACCATGCCGGCGAAGGGAGCTCGCTGATTCAGTTGATCGACTTGAAACTGCAGTAATTTGACGTCGGCTTCCGCGGCGTGTCGTCGAGCTTCCGCCAGTTCAGTCCCCTGCCCCGCCTTCTTGGCTTGTTCGAGTTCCAACTCCGCGACTTTGAGCTGCGCGAGCGATCGGTCCAGCATCAACGTTCGCTCGCGCGAGTCCAACTGAACGAGCGAGACTTGCGCGTTCACGCTCTTGCCGGCCTCGGCATCAACCGACTGGATCGTGCCGTCGCACGGAGCTATGAGCAGCAGTTGCTTAACCGGCTCCAATTGCAGCGGCAGACGATACTCGTCAGGAGCGATCAGCCGCATTGGCTCGCGACGGATCACAACCGCGCCGGGTTCGGAGTCTCCGCTTTGGCTCCAAGCCCAACCCACCATGCAGGCAATTGCCACAAAACAGATTGCGGACGTTCGGAAGAGAGGTTTCGCAGACATGCTGAGTCACCGATCAATAGGAGGATCTTCAGACGATACAGCTACGGCAGGGCCGCAACCAGATTAACCAGAAACGCAAGCGAGGGATTCACTTCGCCATCGCTCCCGCTTCGGGTTAGTGAATTCCGACACTTTTCAATGTGGAACGGCACTAAGTTATGGGTCGTTTCGTCGAAGTGTCAACGCGGTTCGCCAGAACGGCCGCTGTGGCTGGCCAAGCAGAATCTCAGCGGCTAGCGGGCATCGTTCGCATCTGCCACAATCCGCCGCAAATTTGGCTGGCCCCAGTCAGCTCTTCCGATTCAGGAGTAGATTGTGCTCACGACGGTTAGTCAGTTGCTTCTCGTGACAGCTTTCGTCTCTTCGGGAGCGGATGTGATCGGCGACAATCCGGCAGTGGAGTTGCGATACTCCGGTACGCTGGCGCGAGTCGGCCGCAACAGTGCTGATCAGCCGATGAAGCGGTTCACGCTGTACGCCGTCGTCACTCGGCAAGACGCGGGAAAGCGGCTGGCTTACTTGACCGACGAACGCGGCGCTGGCGGCTGGCCCTGGCCGGAGCGGTTTGGCACGCTCGAACTCAACAGCCAGAACCTAGCTGCGAACAATGCCGCGATCCGACTGTTGGCCGAGCACGAAGGACATCTGAATCCGATTGGTGTGCGGCAGCCGTTGTTCGAGCACGCGGACAAACTGGTCGCGCTCGCCAAAGACAAAGACGAGGCTGAAGAGGATTGGGCCGTCGGTCAGAGTTCGTACGAAGTCGTGCGCGAACAAAAGATCGGTCAGCGGAACTGTTGGCTGATTCACGTGACGACGAACAATGGTCGCAGGCAGCGCTTGTGGGTCTCGAAGGACGACAACGCCTTGCTGGTTGCCGCCGAACAGCAAGTTTTCATGGGACGCGGCGATGAGTTTCAACTCAAGCTGGAGTTGGAGTCGACCAAGCCCGTAGACGTCGCGGGGTTCGACAAGCTGCAAAGGCCGCTGCAAGCATTGCTCGACTTGAAGAAAGAACTTAACCGAGCCGACGGCGAAACCAAACCCGATCTGAATCCCGAACAAATCGCCGCGGGCAAGAAAGTCATTGGCACATTGGAAAAGGACGCCGAAGCGACGCCGTTCGCGACGCTCGCCGCCGTCATCAGCCGCGATGTGAAAACTCAAACACAGCGAAGCGACGACGTCGGCAGCCTCGCGAAAAAGTTTATCGGTCAGCCGGCACCGGCGTTCGAGCTGACGTCGCTCGAAAAGAAGTCGATCAATTCGAAAGACTTCGCCGGCAAGATCGTCGTCTTGCACTTCTGGGACTACGAAGGCGAACCGCTCACCGAGCCATACGGCCAAGTCGGCTACCTCGACTTCCTCAACAATAAGCGCAAGCGTTTCGGCATCGAGGTCGTCGGCATCGCTGTCAACGAATCGTTCGCTGACGCGGCGAAGGTCACCGGTGCGATGCGTTCAGTCCGCAAGCTGCGCGAGTTCATGAACCTGAGCTATCCGATCCTCACCGATGATTCAACAGTGCTCGCGAAGTATGGCGACCCACGCAAGCTGGGAGCAAAATTGCCTCTGTTCGTCGTCATCGCCCCAGACGGCAAGATCGCCCATTACCACGTCGGCTTCTACGCCATCAAGCCGGATGAGGGTCTACGACCACTCGATGAGGCCGTGATGAAACAGTTAAAGACGAAGTGACCGGGAGTCTCACGCATGAAGAAAACATCGTTCACCGTCAGTGATGGCAGGTTGGTGCTTTGCCTTCAATCCGCCGAAGAAGGCGGCTATGTCGTGACGTCGCCGCTTGATCCTGAACTCATTACTGAAGCTGAAACATTGGAGGAAGCCTTCGCCAACGCTCGCGACGCCGCCAAGGCGTTGCGAGAGTCACGTGCGAAG
>CAYSHJ010000314.1:0-3894 GCA_964430385.1 uncultured Planctomycetaceae bacterium | reverse complement strand
GGGGCGTCACTCGGACTTCCGCCGCGGCCGGCGATTGGGCAAGTACGATCACCTCATCGTCTGGACTCGGCCGCAGCGACCGACGTGGATGGACGAAGAGACCTACGCGCAGATTCCCGAGACGCTCGAGCTGCGCGAGATCCGGTACCACATCGTCGAGCCCGGCCGCCGCACCCAAACGATCGACATCATCACGACACTCGTCGATCCGGACGAGTACACCCAGAAAGACATCGCCGAGCCGTATGGCTTTCGCTGGAATTCGGAATTGGATATCCGAAGCATCAAGTCGTCGTTGAACCTGGGGAACGTCCTGGGAAGTCACGGCCTGTTGGGCAAGCAAAGTGTCTTCGAGCACAGTCTGCGCACGCCTTTGATCATGGCGGGACCGGGCATCCCGAGTGGCAAATCCACCACCGCGTTCACTTACTTGCTGGACCTATTCCCAACCCTGTGTGATGTGCTCTCACTTAAGCCGCCTGCGGACCTCGAAGGGGAAAGCCTGCGTCCGCTGTGGGAAGCGAAGAAAGAGCGAGTTCGCGACTCGGTGTTCCTGCCATTCCTGCAAATCCAACGCGCCGTGCGAGACGAACGCTGGAAGCTGATCGCGTACCCGAAGATCAGCCACTTGCAGTTGTTTGACCTGCGCGGCGACCCGCAGTTGTGCCGTGAATGCTCGCGGGGCCAATGCGGCCCCAAATGATTTCTGGCAACAGCGGCGTCAGTGAATGGGCCGTGTAGACATTGACGGTGCTGGCCAGCGGCCAGTCCGCGCCGAGACCTCGCAGCCGAGTCTCCATCAAGTCCATCACGAAGCGAGCTTTGATCGCCAAACCATCGGGCGAGGTGTCGCCAAGAGCCACGATCCCCTCGCGCGACAGGACTCCTTCCGGTAGCTCTCCGGCACCTGCGACCACGAACGTCGGGGGTTCGTTGCTGGGACGTGGTCTTGTGAACGAAAAGCCATACAGCGCCGGCTCAGCCGGACCATCGAATTCAGGCATCGTGGATTGGTTTCGATGCATTCACGACGGCGATGAAGAATCGCGTGCTTACGGCGATCGCTTCTCCGACGAGTTCCAAATCTCCGCGTTGCTGTTACTTGACCCGCACCAGCTTGATGATGCGGCCCGAGATGTTCCAATCCTGCACGTACAGGTTGCCGTCCTTGTCCCAGTACGAACCGTGAGTGCCGTTGAAGATGCCCTCGATCCATTTGTCTTGCGGGACATTGTGATTCACTCGCGTCGCCGGGTCCGCGTTGTGGCCGAGCACCGCCATGATCGTGTTGCTCTTGTCGAGAATCACCACTCGCCCGTGCAAATCGGGCACGGAGACATAATCGCCTTGAACGGCGGCCGAGGTGGGCATTCCCAGTCCAGTCACGACCTCGTCGATGAATTTTCCGTCGAGATCGTAATGCAGCAGGCGGCCTTTCGGTTCGTGGTTACGATCGCAGATCAGCAGGCGAGGCGGGTTGTAGCGCGTGTCCAACGTCATGCCGTGCGCGGTGTTGAATTCCTTGAGGCCGTTCCCTTTGACGCCGAAGTGCATCAGGTACTTGCCCGCCTTGTCGAACTTAAAGATGTGGTTGCTCGCGTAACCGTCCGCCAGAATGATGTCCCCATTGGGAGCGACGGTGATCGCGGTGGGGCTCCACTTGGTCAGCTTCAATCCGGATTCTTCGGGAATGCTAAGCTTCAACACGACGTCTCCGGTCTCGGCGTGGAACTTAATCCCTTCGCCAGCAGCGTTGCGAGCTCCGTAAATGAACTCGTCCTTTCCTTCGGCGCGAATCTCCAGGTCATGAATATTCGAGTATTTGTCGCCGAGGAACCGACGAATCACTTTGCCCTCTGGCGAGAAGACGAAGACTCCCAAGCTGGAGCTGGTGTAGATGCTTCCCGCCCTGTCGATGACGACAGCACCGTGAGTCGAACCAAGGACCGACTTCCCGTCCTCCCCGAGCCCCCAACCAGGGACCGTGTCAAAGGTCATGATCCCACAGCCCATCCGCACCGGCTGGACCTTGTCCGCCGCGAACACCGGCAGAGCGAGTCCGAATACGACCGCGATCGAAAGCCAATAGCTCTTCATAGTCTGGATTCCTGGTTGTTTCCCGGCCGTGATTGAATTGTCGGACTTGCGTTGAAATCCGCCAAACGAATCGACGCCAGAAAGTGACATTGCGAAATGTAACACGAGCGGTCGCAGTATCCGGTTCCCACATCCGTATTTCAACCGGCGACACGGTCGCCATGTCACCAAGGCCCGGATGTGGACTTGTCGCCCACGTCCTTGTGGCCTGGGCAAGTCTGCCTAAACCGGAGATGCACCGAACCACAAGGGGTCGTGCTACGGTAAGGCGTCACACGGTCACGGATTCGTCTCGGACTCGCGGGCTAAACTCGAGGGTGACGGCCTCGATGCTTAGAGCCGCTCGGTGAGGTTCGTTCTTCGGCAGCGTGAGTGGGCCGGGCGTCTTTTTCTCGATGGCAATGGCGATTCCCAGACCGTTGCCGATGGCGAAATTCGCGCCCGGCGTCGTCGAGCCGAGGAAGCGGTCCAGCTTGAATGTCTCGGTCTTGCCGAATGACGGCCGGAACTCCGCAGAGGCCAGTTCGCTGACCGTGCGCGAATCTTTGTTGATGTTCTGAAAGCGAAACAGAATGAGGCGGAAGCTCATGTTGGCGAGGAACGTCTTGTCGAACTCATCGGCGGACGAACCGATGCCGGTCGCTTTGATGGTCAACGAATAGTGTCCGCCGCGAGCGCTGCGGATCTCCTGCGCGAGCAGTGCTCGCGAACCCTGCTCGATGACCGATCCCGTCGTGTCATCTTCCAGACCGTAGCCCATACAGACCGCCGCAACTTCTTTGCGGGCGGCGAAGCCAGACGCGATCTCTTTGGACCAGATGGGGAAGGCTCGCCAACCTTTGTCGCGTGACGGAGGCGCGGGGGCGACCAACGGTAGATCGGACTTGAAGTCCGTATCCAACAGCAGACTGGCATCGAACGGAGGCACGAGGGCTGGGTCGCCTTCCGACTTGCACAGTTCAATCTTGGCGGGCGAACTGGCCAGCATCGCGGCGATCGGTTCGCCTTTCGTGATCGGATGCGGACGGTTCAGGTTGTCGTGGAAGAAACCGTTGGGATCGATGCCCAGCAGATGAAACATCGTGGCCGTCAGGTCACCGCCGGTGAACGGAGCGGTTGCGGGATACGCTCCGTGCTTGTCGCTGGCTCCGATGACTTGTCCGCCGCGAATGCCGGCTCCGGCCATCGCGAAGCTGAAGACGTGACCCCAGTGATCGCGGCCGCCGTTGGCGTTGATCTTCGGAGTCCGTCCGAACTCGCCGATCACCACGACCAGCGTTTCGTCGAGCAATCCGCGCTCGGTCAGATCATCCATCAGCGCGGCGAACGTGACATCGAACTGCGGGCAAAGGTTGTCTTGCAGGCGGTCGGCGTTGAGGGCGTGAGTGTCCCACAACGGATTATCGACGGCGTTGTCTCCGGGATCGCGAGCCCAGTTGACATGCACCAACCGCACTCCCGCTTCGATCAGCCGCCGAGCCAGCAGCACTGATTGTCCCCAGGTGTACCGGCCATAGCGGTCGCGAGTCTTGTCCGATTCTTTGCTGAGATCGAAAGCCGCTCGCGCACCGCCGTTGGTCACCAACTCGAAAGCCTGTTGCGAGAGCCGATCCCACGCCGCCACCGATCCGCCTCGCAGCGTTTCGTCGAAGCGACCTTCCAGTTGCTTCAGGACATCACGACGTCGATCGACTCGGATCTTGGTGACTTCGCCGATCAGTCGCAGACCCTCGATCTCATAATCGGACAACGCGGGGTCGCGGACGAATCGTTCCGGTTCCCACAGCTTGCCGAGAA
>CAYSHJ010000313.1:0-3047 GCA_964430385.1 uncultured Planctomycetaceae bacterium | reverse complement strand
CCTCATGACATACAGCAACCAGAGGCGACTATTTCTGTAACGTCCTTTGTAGACTCATTGCAGCCCGTTGTGAGCCCACGCAGTGCCTGCAGCAAAAACCGCCCAAGACGGGTTTGTCTGCACCGCACAACGATCACGAATACGTGTATCGGGGCAATCCTTGTATCGCAGCCAGCCTCGCAGTTGCGTCTCGAACATCCGGAGAAAACTCGGACCATTCCGCTCGAAGTCGCGGGTGAAGGCTCTCTCCATATACTCGGTTTCGTGGTTGGCCGGGATATTGGGATGACGGTAATTGAATCTGTATTGGCCGTGCCAATCGGGCAGCGGCATCTCCTCGTAGGACTTCATCAGCCCCTTTTCGGTCATGCGCCTAAACAGATCCGTCCCCGGGGCGGGCATGTAGAGCATGAACTGCATGATGTCGGCATCATGAGATGCGGCATACTCGATCGCCGCATCGATATTCTCCGGTGTGTGCTCTGGAAGGCCGACAATGGCAGACCCGACGATGCGGATACCATGCGATTGGTATTCTTTGACCAGACTGAGCGTGTCGATTCCATTGAGCTTTTCGAAGTGGCTGTCCTTGCCCTCGACAGACATCCACACAAGCGTAAGCCCGAGGCCGACCAGCTGCTCAATCGTGTACTTCTGCATCACTGCAGCCGAGCTGAAGGTGTAGATGTCCCAAACCTTGCCGTGCTTCTGCATGAGCTCGAGCAGTCGCAATGCTCGTTTTCGAAAGAGAAGAAAGTTCTCATCCAGGATCGTGAAACTAGTCGTGCCGAGCGTCTTTTCGATCTGATCGAGGATCGAGAACAACTCATCGCCCGTCTTGTAGAAGGCGATGCTGTTGCCTTTGCCGCCGAACTTGGCGGATGTCAGGCAAAAATCGCAGCCCACCGGACAACCGACTCCCGGGAATACGGGCGCGCATCGAGTGTTGAATCGTGTCCATCCCGAAAACTCTATCCGGCGTGTTTCGCGCTCGGGGAGCACGGGTTTAGCAGCACAACATCGTGGACGCAGCCGACGCAAGCGACGGATTTCGGATGGACTCGGAACTGAATTGCGGTCGGCGCGCGGAGCGGGTGCCTTGAACTCGTGTGTAACGTGAACTGCGAAGCCGTTGCTCAAGCGGCGCGGCGATACCGATGATGCAATCCACCGACTTGCGGAATCGCAATCACTCGGCCGCGATGAGGAAGCTCGACCTCCCGTTGGATGGGCGAGTTTCGCTCCAAGGCCAAGTGCGTTCGCGAGTGCAGATAGTAGTCGAAGTACGAACGCAGAATGCGCATCAGATGACGCTCGTTGAGAACAATGACGTGATCGAGGCACTCGCGACGGATGGATCCGATGAGCCGTTCACAATACGGATTTTGCCAGGGAGACCTGGGCGCGCACACGACTTCTTCGATGTTCATGTGGTTGACGCGATTTCGAAAGACAGCACCGTAGATGGAATCACGATCACGAATCAAGAAGCGCGGCACTTCGTCGAATGGAAACGCTTCGATGACTTGCTGAGCCGTCCACTCCGCCGTCGGATGGGCGGTGACGTTGAAGTGAACAACACGACGTCGATCATGACGGAGCACGACGAAAGCGAACAATATGCGGAACGTCGCCGTCGGCACAGCGAAGAAGTCGACGGCGACGATGTCCTTGACGTGGTTGCCGAGAAACGTCCGCCACGTCTGCGAGGGCGGCTTGCGTTGGTGAACCCTGTACTCGTCGATGGTGGACTCAGCGACAACATGACCGAGTATCGCGAGCTCGGATTGGATCCGCGGCGTTCCCCACAACGGGTTCTCGCGGGACATGCGGCGGATCAACCTTTGGATCTCGGCTTCGATCCTCGGGCGTCCGGGTTTCCCTCGCGACTTCCATCGCCAATACAGCTTGAAGCCTTGCCGATGCCAGCTCACCACGGTGTCCGGCTGCACGATGAGCAAGGAGGAACGCCAATTCGCCCAGAACCGAGACAGCAGCGCCCAGAAGATTCGGTCGCGCCGCCGGAGCCGCGGCGTTTTCGACTTCTGCTGCAGAATGGCGAGTTGCTGTCGAAGCGCAAGGTTCTCAGCGGCGAGTTCCGTTCGGTTACGAAGGACGCCGCGTAGGAACAGCACCAAGATGGACGTTACACCCATTTCACAGCCTCCGACAAGGTCAATCACGGTCTGGAAACGGTAGCCGAGGCGCGGAAGGCGTCAATTCGTAACTCGTTTGCGGACAACGGTTACGGAATATTCGGGATGGACAAGGGTTGCACGATCTGTTTTTCATGGGCCGAAGCATGGGGTTGTTGCAGAAATAACCGTACAGGGCCAACGCGGTAATTAGGCGGGCTATTAAAGGATGGTTACGTTCTTGGCGGTGGGCGGCTGATTTCGGACTGGAAGTCGTGGTTTTTCCGCAGGCGAACTCGAACCCTTGAAACGCGCTGTCATCCTCCCGACTGAAACCGGAGCAGCAAAGCGACAAGGCGCCTGGGCCGATAGCGAAACGCATGTCGCCTGCACGGCATGCAGAACGCAACTGGTGGTTTCATGGGCTGCCGCGTTGATCGATAACCAGAAAGCGTGAAGATTAGGCAATGACCGCGTTGGGCGCATGTAACGGACGGCTGGAGTACGATCATCCGTGACGAGAGCCACGACGTATTCAAAATGGCGAGGAGGCTGGATAAGCAACATGTGCGGTCGCTACACGCTGACAGTGTTCCAACAGCAATTGGCTGAAGAATTCGAGGCTTACCAACTTGAACACTCTGAGCCGCGGTACAACATCGCGCCGACGCAGCGGGCGCCGATCGTCCGCGTTACAGCCGAGAGTGGGAAACGCGAACTTGTGATGCACAAGTGGGGACTCATTCCGCACTGGGCAAAAGATCCAACGATCGGCAACCGCATGATCAACGCTCGTGCCGAGACCGCGTCAGAAAAGCCCGCGTTCCGTACTGCGATGAAACGTCAGCGCTGCCTTGTGCCTTGCACCGGGTTTTACGAATGGAAGGTGCTTGATCCCGCCGCGAAGAAACC
>CAYSHJ010000312.1:0-8037 GCA_964430385.1 uncultured Planctomycetaceae bacterium | reverse complement strand
TGCATCACCATTTTTTTGGTTGGCTCGCCGGGTCAGCACGATACCTGGGACATGAAGCCGGAAGCTCCGGCCGAGATTCGGGGGAAGTTCAAGCCGATCGACACCAACGTCCCCGGCATTCAAATCTGCGAGCACTTCCCGCTGATGGCGCGCATGATGGACAAGGTCGCGTTGATTCGCAGCCTGCATCACAAGACCGGAGCGTCTCACGAGAACGGCCAGCGGTGGATGATGACCGGCCACGACTTCAACGCCGACAGCATGAAGCCGTACAGCGGCTCGGTGATCTCGCGAGTCTTCGGCAGCCGCGGCACGCTGCCGGCGTCGATCATCCTGCCGGGCAAGATCGGCAACACCGGAGCCGGTCCGCTCCACGGGCAGGCGGCCGCGTATCTCGGCAGTGCTCACGAACCGTTCTTTCTCGGAGCCGATCCCGCCCGGTCGGACTTCAAGGTCGTCGATCTGCAACCCCCCGCCGGGCAGACCGAGTTCCGCATCAACGCTCGCAAGCAACTGCTGACGCAAATCGACGAGGTGCAACGCAAGGCCGAATCGAACTCGGCGATCGGCCGCGATGCCGCGTACGCTCGCGCGTTCAACCTGCTGACCTCGCCCGAAGCCAAGCAGGCGTTCGACCTCACTCAAGAACAACCGAAGCTGCAAGACCGCTACGGCCGCAACACGCTCGGCCAGAGCTGCCTGATGGCTCGGCGATTGATTGAACGGGGTGCGCGCTTTATCACGATCAACCACTTCGACACGGTCTTTCATCTCTCGTGCTGGGACATGCACGCCGACGGCGGCGGCTTGAACAACACGTATCTCGATTACGAACGGATGCTCTGCCCGCAATTCGACTGGGCCTTCACCGCTCTGATCGAAGACCTCGGCTACCGCGGCATGTTGAACGACACTGTCGTCTGCGTGCTGAGCGAATTCGGCCGCACCCCCGGCATCAACCCCCGCGGCGGCCGAGACCATCACCCCGGCGTCTGGACCAACTTCATGGCCGGCGGCCCGATCAAGGGAGGCCAAGTCATCGGCTCGTCCGACAAGCAGGGAGCACGCCCGCAAAACAACCCGATCGAACCCCCGCAGATCCTCGCTTCAATCTACCACGCAATGGGCATCGACCTCGAAACCACCATGATGCCCGGCCCCGGCAACAGACCAATCCGCTTGGTCGAAGCGGAGCCGATCGACCAGTTGTTCGGATAAAGCCAGTTTCATTGTTTGGTTCCGGTACGTTTTGAAGTCAGCAAAGAAGACGAACGATGAGCCTCACGGACATAACATCCCGTCAAGCAATCCTTGACGCCATTGCTGAATGCGACCGGCTCGGAAGGCCAGCATTTCTGCAACGATATGGCTTTCGCCCAGCACGCGATTATCACTTGGTCGAAGGTGGACGAGTCTACGATTCGAAGGCGATCGTTGGCGTTGTGCACAAATATCAGTTTCCGGCTCACGGCCCTCTCCGGGCGACAGATTTCAGCGGTGGATTCGCAACCGTTCAACGGCTTCTTGAGTCACTAGGATTCACTCTCCGCGTCACCAAGTAACATCGAAGTCTTGTGAAAGTTTTGTAGGAGTGCCTCATGACCGCGGCCGTCGCCCAAATCCTTGACGAGTTCAAGCAACTTACTCCCGCCGAGCGAGTAGAGGTACGTCGCCGCATTGTCGAGATCGTCCCGATGTCGGACGACCTGACCGACGACGATTTCGCTGCTCTCGCGGCTGAGTCATTCCGCGCCTTGGATGAAGAGGAGGCGGAACGTGCCCAAGCGCGGTGAAGTTTGGCAAGTGGACTTTGGAATCACGGCGAAGGTCCGACCGGCGCTTGTGATCAGCGTCCCTTATGCCGACGAGGACCGAGCATTGATCGGAGTCATCCCGCACACGACGGCCACTCGTGGTTCTCAGTTTGAGGTAGTCGTCCCCGTGCGATTCTTGGAAGAGGGCGCGTTTCTGGTGCAGGGACTTCAGGCATTGCCACCCAAGTTTTTCCTCCGCCGGCTGGGTGTCCTCACGCCGCAGCAGATT
Organism: uncultured Planctomycetaceae bacterium; assembly: GCA_964430385.1. GTDB lineage: Bacteria > Planctomycetota > Planctomycetia > Planctomycetales > Planctomycetaceae > CAYSHJ01. The sequence goes on along the minus strand of CAYSHJ010000312.1, from coordinate 5,994 downwards.
CAGAGCGTCGAGGACGGCCTATTTCGATGGCTAGCCATTTCCACGAATTGAAAGCATCGACGCTAGGACGCGAAAGTTACCGAGGTGATCAATGAGTACAGTCATGCTTCCAACCAAGCTGCCAAAGTCGCTGAAGCCGTTCTTTTGGGACGTGCGGTTTGAACGGCTTGATGGGCGACGTGACGGTGACTTCGTGTCGGCTCGGTTGCTGGAATCGGGAAGTTGGCAGAGCCTCCTCTGGCTCTGCCGAGCCGCAGGAGACGACGCCTTGCAACGACTCGTGCGACAGCGCTGTGGACGCGGATTGTCGCGCGGGCAGCTTCGGTTTTGGCAAATCCGTTGGGAACTTCCGAAACGGTTGGTTGATCGATGGATTCAGTTGGCACATGCGAAAACGACGTTGCCGCCGCGTTTGCAGTCTCTTTGCGCGATCGGCTGGCCACCTTCGAAAAAAACATCAAGGCGTTTGTGATGCAGTATTGTCGGTCGCTCGTGAAATTGATTTTTGGGCTCGTCGCGATGACAACGGTCGCGCACGCTCGTCCGCCGGAGATTCGCAACGTCAACCTGCGCGGGTTGCAGATTGGCCAGCCGACAGTCGTGACGATTGATGGAGTCGATTTGCTGCCTGCTCCGAAGTTGTGGCTCAATGCGAGCGCAGTCGCGGCGGTGGTTGATGACAAGCAAAGCAACGCCAACCGCCTCGTGCTGACCGCGACGTTGCCGAATGAAACAACTCCCGGAGTCGCTCAACTTCGATTGGCGACAAACGAGGGAGTCTCGAATAGCGTCACCGTCGCGCTCGATCGGCTGCCGCAGTTGCCGATCTCCGAAACGATTCCGGCGCTGCCGGCCAGCTTGCATGGCTCGGTGCCGGGCAGCGGCGTCTCGAAGACTTCGTTCACGGGCAAAGCGGGCGAAGACGTGTTGATCGAAGTCGAAGCCAAACGTCTCGGCAGCAAGCTGCGGCCGGTTGTGCATCTTTATGACGTTCAGCGAGTTCAAGTCGCGTGGGCGTTGCCGTCACGAACACTCGCGGGAGATTGCCGCATCGCGACCAAGTTGCCGCGCGATGGGCAATACACGATTGAGGTTCACGACCTGCAATATGCTCCGCCAGGAGTCAGCTTCTTTCGGCTGAAAGTCGGCCAGTGGCAGTTTGCCGATCTCGCGTTTCCGCCAGCGGTGACGCGCGGGCAAGAGGTCGCTCTCGAATTGCTCGGTGCGGCAGGGAGTGCGAAGTTGCCGTTCAAAGCGCCGATGGACGGCGACGTGATTCCGACCGCATTTCCGAATCCGCAAGCGGCCAGCGGATCACCGCCAGGCGTCCTGCTCAGTTTGCTGACCGAGTTGGTTGAGTCCACCGTGGCGGCGGGCGTCTCGCCTGCCGTTACCGCGAACAGCACAGGCGAGCCGCCCGTGCCTACGATTCCGGTCGCCATCAGCGGCCGGCTCGATGCGCCGGGCCAGCTCGATCAGTACCGATTCGTCGTGGTGCCCGGAGCCAAGTTGACGTTGGAAGTCTTCGCCGAACGACTCGGTTCGCGCATCGACGCGGTGTTGGAACTCCGTAACAAAGACGGCGGAGTGCTCGCCAGCAACGATGACGGGCCGACGTCAATTGACCCAAGACTTGAGTTCACCGTCCCGGCCGGCCTCGACACGCTCGTTGTCGTGCTGCGCGACGTGCTGGAAATCGCGAACGAGCAAGCGATCTATCGGCTCGTCGTCACCAATGCCGACAAGCCCACGCCCGAAGTGACTGCCACGGCGAAATCCGACGTCACCAACATCGCGTCCGGTGAGTCGCAAGTGTTTGAGGTGAATGTTTCGCGGCGCGGCTACGACGGCCCGCTGCAATTGTCGCTCGGCCAAATGCCTCCGGGAGTCACCGCAACGGGCACCGAAATCCCGGCCGGAGCCAGTGGCACGCTGCTGACTCTGACGGGCGCGGGTGATGCGGCGAGCCAACTCGTCACGTCGTTGATGTTGAAGTCGCCGGACGGCACGGTGTCCGCGCGAGTGCGCACCGAAGTGCCGGCCGACGACCGCACGCCCATTTGGTTGCTCGAACAATTCGCCATCGCAGCGACGCCAAAATCAGCGACGTCGTTTCAAGTCGCATGGGCCGATGCTCAGCCGATGACGCAACTGGCTCTGATGAGCAAACCCGCGATCCCGCTGAAGTTCATTCGGCCGCCGGGGATGCTCGGCCCGATCCGGCTGACTTTCGTCACGTCGCAAATGGAACCGAGAGTCAACAACCAACCGAACCTCATCCTCGCGCTTCGACCGGAGCGAGTCGTCGAAGTTCCCGTCGATCCGCCCGTGCAAGCTGCAATCACCGCGCTGAACGCCCTCAACACACAATTGGCTGAAGCCATCAAACAAGCGGCCGTCGCACAAGGCGATGCCAAGACCGCCGCCGATGCGAAGGTCGCCGATCTCACCACCAAGAAGACCGCCGCCGAAGCCGCCGTTCGCGATGCCGAAGGCAAGGCACCATCCACCAGCGAACTCGCGCTCGTGATCCCGTCGGTCCTGCCGGAGAGTTCTTGTGACGTCGCGATCAAAGCCGAGTTGCTCAATCCCGAACGCAACATCGTCTTGCGAACGACGTACTCGCCGGTGCGTCGATTGCCGGTCCTCAACCCGCTGGCCGTAAAACTCAGCGGCCCGACGACCATCGAACAGACGCTTGATCCCAAAGCGGGAGCGGTCGTGAAGTTGACCGGCAAGATCGAACGGCTCGCTGGTTTCAAAGGGGATGTGAACCTGACGCTCACCGGCCAGCCCGGCGGAGTCGCCATCACGAACGCTGCGGTCAAAGCCGATCAAACTGACTTTGCCCTCGAACTTCGCTTTCCGGCCAACTTCGTGGCGGGCGAGGTGAAAAGCATTAAGCTGGTCGCCACTGGGCCACCTGATCCGCTCTCGGGCAACCAGCCGATTCGGACTGAGGTTGAGTTGATCGTGAAATTGGTGGCGATGCCGGCGAATTGAGACGCAGAGAACTCCAATATCTACTTCTGGCGTGTCGAGAACTTGAAGTCCGAACTCGCGTCACGACCGATGACGGATCGCGAAGTGCTGCCGTATTTCGTTGTGGATGCGGTGCTGACGTCACTGGCAATCGCTTTTCCCGCTTCGAGTTTCAATCTTTGGAATCTGTTGGGCTTGGGATGGAGTCTCGTGCTGGCCGTATTCGGCACGATCTACCTCTTCCGCCAGAACGGCGGGTTGCAGGGAACTCAATTCGTTCAGCGAGTGTTCGCCATTGGTTGGGTGGTTGGCCTGCGATGGTGCGCGTGGGTGATCCCACTCGGCCTCCTGTTGCTGATCACCGAGGTCTTCGAGGACGAAACCAACATCGTCGAGTTCCTCTTCGGCGCGATTTGGGAGACACTGCTTTTCCGACGGATCGGTTTTCACATCCGCGACGTCGCGCAGAGGACTGTGGTTCAAGCTCAGCCGACGTGAGCACGGGGCTTTGGGATTCGGACGAGGCTGGCAAAAAATCGAGGGTAAAAAATGAGGTTCTTCCGGGTCTGGAATGGCTGGTTGGAACGGTCTGTGTTTTGGGAGAAGGCTTTCTGAGGCATTGCAGAGATGTTCAATGTGCCCCGGCTGAGAAGTCTCAACCGGGGCCGTCGCTTTGACGCACCTCTGGCCGGGGTATCCCTTGTCGAGTTGCTCCTCAGCAGAGCTCGACTCCGTTTCTCCCGGCGCAGTTCAGAATAGCCGTGTGAGACGATCGCCGCGAGACGATACGCTGGGGCATCGGGAAGTGTCTCATGCAAGACCGTCCGGTGTTCGAGCAGATTTTGGGGATTGTCGTCCTGACCTACACCCAACACCGCATCACGAACGCGGTCAGCGAAGGCTTGAACTCCAAAATCCAATGGGTGAAGTCCACCGCCCGAGGCTTCCGCAACAATCGGACCCACGACCGACGGAAGACGGTTGTTGACGTCCGCAAATCGAAGCGCCCACAATCATGTCGTGAATGATCTTGTCCGTAAAACAAAACGCTGAAGATTCCGGGACGCCGCGAGATCAAACTTTCCGTCGCCGATCTTTTGGTTTGAGTGACAGGCAACGGTCGCACAAACATCGAGCAAGCTGGAGACCGCACATGGCCGATCGAGAGCCGATCTTCTGCACAGGTCCGACGGGACGCCGCAATTTTTTGCGGGCGGGATTCCTCGGCATGACGGGACTGGGCTTGAGCGTGTGGTCGCGGCTGCATGCTCGTGCGGCGGAAGGGGCGAGGCCGAGTTCCGAGACGTCTTGCATCTTCGTGTATCTGCACGGCGGGCCGAGCCATCTCGAAACGTATGACTTGAAGCCGGATGCTCCCGACGAGATTCGCGGACCGTTCAGGCCGATCTCGACCAACGTGCCGGGCATGGAGATTTGCGAGTGGCTACCCAGGCACGCGCGCGTGGCGGACAAGTTCACGTTGATTCGGTCGTGCAGTCACGATTGCGTTTGCCACGACGACGGAGCGCAGATCATGTTGTCGGGACGACGCACGCCGTTTGTCAGGCAACCGGGGTTCACGATTCCCAATCAGTTTCCCGACGCGGGAGCGATCTACAAACGCGTGAAGCCGAACGGTCGCGACGGCTTGCCCAACTATGTGGCGGTGCCGCATCGGCAAGGGTTTGCGGGGCCGGGGTACTTCGGCTCGAAGTACGAGCCGTTCCAAGTGCAGGCGAATCCGAACAGCCCGACGTTTCAGGTGCCGAACATCACTCTGCCCGCCGAACGGCTCGACCTGATGCGGAATCGGCTGACGCTGATGCGTGGCTTCGACCGCATTCGCCGCGAAATTGATGGTCGCGGCAACATGGACGCGATGGACAGCTATCATCAAGAGGCCGTGCGGTTGCTGACCGGCGATGCGGCTCGCAGCGCATTCGATCTCAGCCGCGTCGATCCGCGCGAGCGTGATCGGTACGGTCGCAGCCAGTTCGGTCAGAGTTTGTTTCTGGCCCGGCGGTTGGTGGAGGCGGGAGTCGGTTTCATTCACGTCGAAGGTGCCACCTTCGGTGACGTCGGCGTCCGTGACTCCGGTAGTTGGGACGATCACGCCGTCAACGCGCACATCTTCGAGGCAATGCAGCAGCGATTGCCCTGGTTCGATCAAGGTGTCTCCGCACTGGTGCAAGACATTTACGAGCGCGGCCTCGACAAGCGCGTGCTGCTGATCGTCACGGGCGAGTTCGGCCGAACTCCGCGAATCAACCGTCAGGTCGGCACGAGCAGCGGCGTGATGCAGCCGGGGCGCGATCACTGGCCGTCAGCGATGTCGATTCTGGTTTCCGGTGGCGGGATGCGGATGGGACAAGTCATCGGCTCGACAACCTCGAAAGGCGAAACCCCGAAGGATCGGCCGCTGCGCCCGAGCGACTTGATGGCGACCGTGTATCAGTTCCTCGGCGTCGATCAGCGGCGCGAATTTCTCGATCACACCGGCCGCCCGTTGCCGATTCTGCCCGACGGCGAACCGATTCGCGAATTGCTGGGGTGAAGCCTTCTCAAGTCAGTCGAGCCGCTTCCTGCAACCAGGATTTCAAGGCGGAATCGACCTGCTTCGGCGAAGTGAAACGTATCTTGACGGCGTCGCGGAGATCCGCTTGCGGGGTGACTTTTTGATCGGTCCCGAAGTTCGCAACGCGGCCTAGCGAGACTCGGCCGGCCGGCACGAAGACGGTCAAGTCGACTCCTTCGCGGCGTTTGGTGTGCAACGTGGCCCACGGGTCGGACTGATGGGGCGTCACGAAACGGACGACGCTTTGGCCGGTCCAGTCGGTGTCCGCCCGCGGGCAAGTGGCATCGAGCGAGTCGGCCAGTTGCGCGATCAACTCCGGTCCCCACACGACGCGCTTGTTCGACGGAAAGCCTTTGCGCGACAAGTGCCACTTCTGGCCGAGTTGCTTCCACGGCGTGAGGTCGTCGAGATTGAGTCGGTTGACGTCCGTCTTGGCG
>CAYSHJ010000311.1:0-1573 GCA_964430385.1 uncultured Planctomycetaceae bacterium | reverse complement strand
CGAGCCGATCAACTCTGCGACACCGCCCCCCTCGACACGTTCTGGCTCCAACGACCACAACACGCCACCGGCACCAGAAACTACAACCGACTCACTCAAGTCATCGCCTAACCAAATTCACAAAGTGCGTCGTGCGCCCGTGAAGATGCTGGTTCCTACCTCGCTGACGCTTCCGGTTGGCAATGACACGACACGCTTAGCGGCGGTCATCGGGACGTCAGGCTTGCTTTCGGAACACGAACTCGTTGTTGCCGAGACCCTTCGTCGGAACGAGTTTTTCCAGCTTAAATCCAAGGTGCTCGTGGAAGCGAATGACCTTGTCGGTCGTTGCGACTTCAAACGGCAGCCCGCCGATCCAATCGATCCGGTCGTGAGTCGGACTCATCCCGCGGGCTCGGCGATACCAAGCGAACTTGTTATAGCGCCCGACCACGCACGCCGCGCACATCCGCGCGAAGAAGTACGGAACCCAAATGGCGATCATAAGCCATCGGCCAACCGTCCCCGAACAGTAAATCTGTTTGACTCGCAGCCACATCTTTGACCGCCAGCCTTGATCGTTGTAGAGCGCGATGAACAACCGCCCGCCCGGAGCGACTAGTGCCGCCGCGTTCTCGATCGCCGACCACATCTGGCCCGTGTGATGCAGCACACCCCACGAATAGACGACGTCAAATGTCCCCAGCGCATTCAAATAGTCCTGGTCCAAAACGCTGGCTTGCTGGACCACCCAATCCGGATCGTCGGCGAAGTACCGCCGCTTCAATTCCTGAGTACAACCGACAGAACCGGGATCGAAGTCGAACGAATGCACGATCGCCCCCAACCGCCTCGCCGCCAAGGAGAAGATGCCGCTGCCGCTGCCAATGTCCACGAACCTCAGCCCGTCGAGCCGCTCGACGTTCATCTGCCGTTGCAAGAAACTGACCGCATCAGCAATCCGTTCTGCCGTGAGCAGGTCGAGATAACTCTGCCAGTTCTTGCCAAACTCGAAGCGCTTGCCGGAAATCACTTCGTGTTGGAAATCCACGACGTTGGACAGGGTCGCACTCGACATCGGCACGCCTCCTTGCGGCGGAATCATTGATTCGGAATTCGGGACAGACACGATCGCAGCCTCGAATCGTAAGGACCGAAAATCGCGGCGAAGTATCAGCCAAAGCAGTCTCCATCACAAGACCGTTGTTCGGTCATTTTGGACACCTTGCCATCGTGGGACTTAGACTGCTCGCAAGCCGGAGGCGGAGGCGATCGCAATCGTAGACGCTGGGCTTGCGGCGACGGCATGGCCCAAGAGGTGCCGTCTTACGCCTGCGGCTGGGTCATACTGAATGGATCGAGTGCCTTCGTGAGCTGCTCCTCCGGCAGGATGTTCTGTTCGCGGCAGAGTTCACGGATCGACTTGCCGGACTTAAAGGCCTCCTTCGCCAGCGCGGCGGCCTTTTCGTAGCCGATGAACGGGTTGAGGCTCGTCACCATCGACAAGCTTTTCTCGACCGAGCCTTCACACGCCTCGACGTTGGCTTCCATTTCCTCGGCACACAATTCGACGAAGGCGTTCGTGCAACTCGCC
>CAYSHJ010000310.1:0-2168 GCA_964430385.1 uncultured Planctomycetaceae bacterium | reverse complement strand
GGCGTCGATGCGGTTCTCTCCGAAATCGAGCACGCCGGAGTGCGGAAACCCTTCGTCTGTCTCCAGGGCGAACCGGAAGGGAATCTTCAAGTCCTTGAGCACGGTTGTCCGCGGGTCTTGCGAGCCACTGTGGGCCTTGCGATAGCGGTAAAGCGTCCGTTCATCGAGCGGCAACAGTCCCACCAGCGACCGCACTTTCAAACGCATCGCCTGACCGTCCGGCAGCCGCAGCAGATCGTAGAAGAACCCGTCCTGCTCGTCCCACATTTCGTCGTGATGCTCGCCGATGCGGTCCATCGCATAGGAAATCCACATGAAATGCTGGACGAACTTGAAGGTGGCCACCAACGACAACGCCACCAACCGTCCTCGCGTTAGTGGAGCCGCGATCTGTGACACGGTCAGATTCAGACCGACGCTCAACACGCTCGATACCACGAAGACCAGAATCATCAGGTCGGCGAATTGCTTCATGGTCGTCGCATACCGAATGAGTGATCTTCTTAAAGTAGTCGAGTCACTCCGTGACTCGAACGTTCCGGTCACGGAGTGACCGGACTACTTTCAATCGACCCACGGACTACCGGATCTTCTTCTGGCTGGCACGCTTGCCGTTCTTCTTCAGCCACTGGGCGTGATGCTTGCGGATCAGCGAGATCGCCTTGTCGGCATTCGCCACGCACTGCGGGATGTTCATGTCTTCCGCATTGGCCAGCGGCGGGTTGGTGGAGAGCATCGACGTCCTCGCCCACTCGACCAGGCCCGGCCACATCGTGCCGACCAGGATCAGTGGCGTGTCGTTCAAGTGATGCACTTGGAGCAACTGCCAGATCATCAGTGTCTCCAGCACCGTGCCGATGCCGCCGGGAGCCACCAGAAAGGCGTCCGAGGTCAGCACGAACTGATGTAGCCGAGTGAAAAACGTGCGATGCTCGAACGCCTGACCGACGAATGAATTGACGTCCTGCTCGAACGGTAGATCGACGCGGATGCCAATGGACTTGGCTCGCTCCGGAGCACTCGCGGCCCCTTCATTGGCAGCTTGCATCAAGCCGGGGCCTCCACCAGTAATGATGTCGCAGCCCAGCTTGGCCAGTTCGGTGGCGCAGCGTTTCGTCTCTTCGTAGCCAAACGTGCCAGGCTTCACGCGTGCTGATCCGAAGATCGTGACGCGATACCGCTCGCGCCGTGACGGTCGCAATCGGGTGAGGCTGTTGACCACGTCCCACAGGCCGAGCACGGCGTCGGCCAGTACCTCTTTGACTTGTTCCTCGTCGGCAAGGTTGATGGTAGTCGAGCGTTTCGCGGCGGAATCGGCTTTCTTCATGGTTGCGTCTTTCGTTGTCTTGAAACATTCGTGCGATTCGTAGGTTGGGATTTCGTCCCGACCCGCCCCGCCCAATCGTCGGGACGGAGTCCCCACCTACTTCAGCAGGTGTTGGGTGTGTTGAGCGATCATCAACTCCTCGTTGGTCGGGATAACCCACGCGGAGACTCGGCTGGTCAAGCGGGAAAGTCGCGGACCCGATTGCTCGTTGCTGCGTTCGTCGAAGTCGAGCCCCAGCCAATTCGCGGCTCGGCAGACGCGGGCACGGATCGACGGAGCGTGCTCGCCGATGCCACCGGTGAAGACGAGTGTGTCGAGTCCGCCGAGAGCGGCGGCTAGCGAACCGAGTTCGCGCGAGATGCGATAGACGAACAGCTCGATGGCCTCGGCGGCGCGAGCGTCGGTCGCTTCCCGTTCCAGCAGCGTGCGCATGTCGCTCGAAATGCCAGAGACGCCGAGCAGCCCGGACTCGTGAGTCAGCATTCGTTCCAACGCGCGAGCATCCATACCGTGATGGCCCATCAGGTAGAGCAGCACGCCGGGATCGATCGCCCCGCAGCGCGTTCCCATCGGCAAACCATCGAGCGGCGTAAAGCCCATCGTGGTCGCGACGCTGACTCCGGAGCGCAGCGCACACAAGCTCGCGCCGTTGCCCAGATGAGCGACGACCGTGCGGCCGGTTTCGTGGGTTAGGCTTCCAGCCTGACAGTCAGGCTGGAAGCCTAACCCACGTTGAGCGGATTCGAGTTGCGGCAACTGCGATGTGATGTATTCGTAGGACAAGCCATGAAAGCCGTAACGTTGGATTCCGGATTCGGTCAGCGCTCGCGGCAGAGCGAAT